>JBDKIJ010000358.1:0-3190 GCA_039797155.1 Gemmatimonadota bacterium
GAGGCACGACCATGAGCGGTGCGCCATCGGGTGTGGCAATCAGCGTCGGCGCCCCCTTAAGCAGCACCGTCACCCCCGCGCGCGCGGCGAACGCCTGCAGCACCTCGGCACGCGTATCCCAATCCGAGGAGCACGGCGCCTCGAGCAGTCGCGCAAACTCGCCGGGGTGCGGCGTACACACGATGCCGGGCGAGTCACTCGCCCACTGCGCCAACAGTGCCGCGGGCGCCATGCCATGATCGCGCGCGCCGTGCACCAGCAGATTCAGCGCATCCGCATCGAGTACGAGTGGCGTTTGGCGATACTGCCACGCGACATGATCGAGCACGCGCAGCGCATGCGCCGTGCGGCCAAGCCCGGGGCCGATGGCGACGGCATCGAACGACTCGGATATCAGCGCGTCGCCACCATCCTCAGGCACGACGCCACCGACCAAGGCTTCCCACGTCTCGGCCGTTGCCTGTGGCGCCAGCGTTTGAACGACGGGGAGCGCGCGATCCTCAACGGCGAGGCGCACGAGCCCAGCGCCGGCCCGAAGCGCTCCATGCGCCGCCCATGACGCCGCGCCGGCCATCCCTTCCGCCCCACCCACGATGGCGATGCGCCCGCGCGTCCCCTTGTGGGAGTTCCAAGCGATCGGTGGCAGCGCATCAGCGAATGCCGCACCCGTCCAATAACACCACGCGGCGTCATCATCATCACCGGGGCGATCGGCCCAACCATCAAGACCGATGTCCACAACCTTCACGCGCCCCACGATATCGCGCCGCAGCAACAATCCGCGCTTGATCGTACCGAAGGTGATCGTGCACGCCGCCGCGACGGTTCCCTCCGCGACCTCACCGGTTGTCGCGTTGAGCCCTGACGGGAGATCGAGCGCCACAATCGTAGCGCCCATCTGCTGCGCGAGTTCGACGCGCTCCAACGCCATCCGAACCGGCTCACGCAACGGGCCCCGATGTCCGGTACCGAGAAGCCCGTCCACCACGACCTGTTCACTCCCCGTTGGCGCGCCATGCGTCAGCCACGGGGCGGCGTCTGCGGCTGCGCGCTGCGCATCCGGTGTTGTTGGTGGGGCGACCGCATGCATGCGCACGGGCACACCGACACGAGCGAGCGCCGCCGCCACGACATAGGCATCGCCGCCATTGTTCCCCGTGCCCGCATACAGCGCTACGCCATGTGCCAACCGATGCGCGTACGTCTCGAGAAGGATGCGGGCGGTCCCTTCACCGGCCGCCGTCATGAGGGCATACGACGGAACGCCAGCGGCGATGGCCGCGCGATCGCGCGCCGCAGCTTCAGTGGCCGTCGTGACGCGCATCGGACGTCGCGTCACCGGACGAACGGCGTTCGCGCTCAGACGAGCGCCGTGCTCCACGGATAGGCGCGCTCGAACGCCTCGGAAAAATCGAACACGCCGAGGAAGTCGTCGCGTGAATCCTCGGGCTGACTGACAAGCAGCCCCATGTCCACGAGGGTGAAGACGATATCACCAATGTCGCCGGTAGAGTGCACCCCCCACTGCTCAAGCACGAGGCGGGCCATCACGCCGAAGCGCTGCAGCGCCAACTCCCGGCAGGCATTCGCCAGCTCGGGCCCACTGATGTGGCGACGTTCAGTCAGGCGTGCCTGCGAATGCTCGAGCGCCGCGAGCACGAACAGATAAGCGCGTTCGTCGAACCGCTGCTCACGCAGGCGGATCTGATCCATCACCCCTTCACGAAACGCCAACTCGCTCACGCCCTGCTCCTCCACAAAGCTGATTCAGCGACGGCATGGTAGCCGGAGCCGATGGAATTCTGGAGACCTGATCCGGGCTCCACAACTCCCCTGCCAGCGTCGCGGCAGCCCCATCGGTGATCTATCCGACAGAGCCGGCGACGCCTTACCTCACAACCGCCACCACAAACGTGATCCGGTCGACCGGCCGCCCGTTGCGCTTCAGGGGGCGCGATAGAGTGGGAACCGATCGGCGAGCGCCTTCACATCCGCCTTCACTGCCGCGATCGTGGCGGCATCCTCGGCGTTCGACAATACCCGATCGATGAGCGCGGCGATCTGCTCCATCGCCGCGGCATCCATGCCACGGGTCGTCACCGCCGGCGTGCCGATGCGAATCCCACTCGTGATGAACGGCGACTGCGTCTCGTTCGGCACGGTGTTCTTGTTCACCGTGATGCCCGCCTGATCGAGCACCTTCTCGGCTACCTTCCCGGTCAGCCCCTTGTTGCGGAGATCGACCAGCATGAGGTGATTGTCGGTACCACCGGAGACGATCTGATAGCCGCGCGCGATCAACGCCTGCGCCAGCACCTGCGCGTTGGCGATCACCTGCTGGCAATACGTGGCGAACGACGGCTGCAGCGCTTCATGGAACGCCACGGCCTTCGCCGCGATCACATGTTCGAGCGGTCCGCCCTGCATCCCCGGGAACATCGCCTTGTCGATCGCCTTGGCATGCTCCGCCTTGCACAGGATGATGCCGCCACGCGGACCGCGCAGCGTCTTGTGCGTCGTGCTGGTCACCACATCGGCGAAGGGCACTGGCGACGGATAGGCACCCGTGGCCGCCAATCCGGCGAAATGCGCCATGTCCACCCAGAAGAGCGCGCCGATCTCCTTCGCGATATCGGCAAAGGCCTGCCAATCCACGGCGCGCGAATACGCACTGTAGCCGGCGATGATCATCTTGGGCTTGTGCTCGCGCGCGAGCGCCCGCATCTGCTCGTAGTCGATGAGCCCTTCTCCGGTCACCCCATACGACACGGCCTTGTACAGCAGCCCGGAGAAGTTCACCGGCGAGCCGTGGGTGAGATGTCCACCTTGCGACAGGTCCATGCCGAGGAACGTGTCGCCCGGCTTCATGAACGCGAGAAACACCGCCGCGTTGGCCGACGCGCCACTGTGCGGCTGCACATTCGCATGCTCGGCACCGAACAGTTGCTTCACCCGGTCGATCGCCAGCTGCTCGACTTTGTCGACCACTTCGCAACCGCCGTAGTAACGCTTCCCGGGGAGCCCTTCGGCGTACTTGTTGGTCAGCGGCGACCCCACCGCCTCCATGACGGCAGGCGAGACGAAATTCTCACTGGCAATGAGTTCGAGCCCGTCACTCTGGCGCTGGGTTTCCTCTTCGATCAGATGCGCGATTTCCGGATCAGCATGGGAAAGGGCGCTTCCAGGGGGA
>JBDKIJ010000359.1:0-7613 GCA_039797155.1 Gemmatimonadota bacterium
GAGATGACCTCCGACTCCTACAAGCCGGTGGTCCGACCGGCCAAGCCGGACGCCAAGCCGACGATGGATGCGAAGCAGCTGGAGGCGTTTGAACGCAATCTCGCATGCCCGTGTCCGTGTACGCTCGACGTCTACACGTGTCGAACCACGGACTTCGCGTGCGGGATCTCGCCGGCGGTCCATGGGGACATTCAGCGGTTGGTCGATGGTGGCTATTCGGCCGATGAGATCATGGCCGCCATGACCGAGACCTACGGCGATTTCATCCTGATGCAGCCGCGCAAGGAAGGGTTCAATCTGCTGGCGTGGTTTGCGCCGTTTGCGGCCATTGGTCTCGGAGCCGTGGGGATCGGCGTGCTACTGCGCAGCTGGCGTCTGAATGCCAAGCAGGCAGCGTCGGCACGGCCTGTGACGGGTGCCTTCAACGACGTGCCCGTTGACGCAACACCGGATGAACTGGCCCGCCTGGAAGCGGCCGTCCGGGAGGAGCCGTGATGTTGGCGCTCCCCGAGGGGGCGTTACCACTGGTGGTCGGCACCGGATTGGCCGTGGGGGCACTGACGCTGGTGCTCTCACCGCTGATTTCTGCCCTGGATGGCTCCGAGCAGGCAGCGCCCGTGCCCTCGTCAGGCAATGACGGGGACGATCGCCCGGTCACGGCCGTCGACGCCCTGCGCGAGATCGAGTTCGATCGCGCGACGGGCAAGCTCAGTGAGTCGGATTACGCCGCGCTCAAGACGCGATACACCCGTGATGCGCTGGCGGAGTTGCGTGCGGCGCAGCCGGCCGCGGTTGCGGCTCCGGTATCTGCCGAGGCAACGGCCGACCTCGTACAGGGGCCGTCGAACGGCGATCGAGTGGAAGCGGCGATCCAGCGCGCGCGCGCGCACGTCCGGGAGTGTACGGTGTGTGGACCGCGACCGGAAACCGATGCGACGTACTGTTCCAGCTGCGGTCGCTACCTGCCCGGCGCCTGTCGTTCCTGTGGGCAGTCCGTCGATCTGGTGGGCGCCCGCTTCTGCAGCGGCTGCGGCGATCAGCTCAGCGCCGCGTAATACGTCGTGTAGGAGCTGAATACCGGTTCACGCCGCTCGCGTGAACCGATCGCGGCTGGCACAGATCGACCGCACCGGGCAGTGCCCGCACTTCGGCGATCGCGCGGAGCAGACCAGCGCCCCCAGCTCCATCAGCGCCTGATTGTGGGTCCACGTCGCCTTGCCGGTGCGCGGGAGGATCTGTTCGGCGATGGCCCACAGCCGCTTCAACCCGGCGCCCGTCTTGAGCGGCAGATGCGGGGCGAACACGCGCTGCAGGACGCGCGCGACGTTCGTGTCCACGAGGGCGGCCCGCTTTTCGTACGCGAACGAGGCCACGGCCCCGGCCGTATACGCGCCGATTCCCGGCAACTCGCGCAGGTGCGCCGGTTCCTCGGGGATGAGGCCATCGCGCATGGTCGTCACATGGCGTGCGAGCGCATGCAGATTGCGCGCACGGGCGTAATACCCCAGACCGGACCACGCCTCGAGCACCCGTGGCTGCCGCGCCTTGGCGAGCGTCGCGAGATCGGGGAACCGCTCGAGGAAGCGGTGATAGAAATCGAGGACGCGCGACACCTGTGTTTGCTGCAGCATCAACTCGGACACGAGGATGCGATACGGGTCGCGGGTGCGCCGCCACGGCAGGTCGCGCGCGTGGCGACGATACCAGCGCACCAGCGCTCGACGGAACGTCGCGGCGGCAGCGCCATCCACGACGGGCATCGGTGAGGCAACTCGGCGTCCGGTCATCGCGGCAAAACCTAATCGATCAGCGCTCGATCAGATCAATCCGTCGCTGCGCCATGCGCAGCGGGATGATGGTGCCGCCCACGCACAGCGCGACCGCCAGCACGAAGGGGAAGATCATGGCCGCCGTTTCAAATGACCGCCCGAAATGCTCGGCCAGGAGCATTTGCGCCGAGGGTCGCCCGGTGAACCAGGACACGAGGCCGATCAGAGTGATCGCCGACATCATATACATGAGGCCACCGAACGACGTCGGAATCTGCGCAGCATTCTCGGAGTCGAACTGGGGATGGTACGTGCCGAAGGTGAGGGCGAGCGCCGTGAGCGGGAACACGAGCCCCGCGATCGCCAGCAGCGTCACGACATGCACGAACGGGCGAACGCCGAGCAGGGCATTGGTCACGCCAACGAGAACGAGCGCCAGTACCAGCAGTGGCAGCACGCCGACCCAGAACTTGGCCAGCAGCAGCTGCCGCGTTGGTAAGGGACTCGAGCGCAGGAGCCACCACGCACGCCCCTCGAGACTGACACTCGGGAATACGAAGCGTGCGGCGATCGACGCCAGGACGAACCCGGCGAGGGCAAGATTCAGAAACGGAATGAGATTCCGCAGCAGGGTCGTCACCCCTTCGCCGCGCAGCGGGAGATAGCGCACATTGGCCACGTACACCACCAGCAGCACGCCGACCAGCACGAGCTGCGACCACTGCGTGCTATCGCGGACGAACACGCGCAGCTCCTTGAGGATCAATTCACGGCGGACCGGACCGAGCGGGGCCAGGAGGCGATCCATCCACGGGCGTCCAGCCTTCACGTCGGAACGCGCCGTCGCGCCTTCCTGCGCCAGGCTGTAGGCGCGACGCCAGCCACGCGCATAGAGACCATGTCCGACTGCGATCAGCGCGATCGCGGCCCCCCAGAGCACGAGGAGTTGTGGCCAGGCTTCTTCGCCTCGGAGGTACGCCATGATCGCCGAACTTGCCCATTCGCTGGGGAGCCACGGTGACGAGGGGGCATCGAGCGCCGCTACGAATTGCATGAAATTCCCGAACGCTTCGGGACGCGCCAGCTGTTCGGGACGCGCGGCGCGGAACAACACCACCAGCCCGGCGACCGCCAGCGCCGTGATGATGCTGAGCAGATCGCGTGTACGGCGCGCGGGGAAGACGTTCACCAGCAGTAGGGTGAACCCCGAGCCGATCGCCGCTGGAATCATCAGGAACGGCAGAAAGACGGCGCACGCAAAGAGGGCGAAGCCGATCCCGCCGGCATACGCCACGCCGTAGGCGGCAATGAGCGGGACCAGGAGGAGCGCGACCATCCAGCTGGAATGCAGCAGCGTCTCCACCAGTCGTGCACGATACAGCGCGCCGATCCGAACGGGGGCCGCCGCCAGCTGATCGAGATCGCGGGCGAGGAAGAAGTTCGATAGCGCCGCGATGGTGTTCGACAGCAGCAGGATCGAACCGAACGCCATGAGGACCATGGCCAGGATCTTCGCGGCGAGGAGCGCCCCGATGTCCTCCGCGCTCCGGAAATAGCGCAGCAGGCGAAGGGCGATGGCGAAGGTAATGGCCCAAAATCCGCTGCCGAGCACGGTCACGACCAGCGCGCGCCGCACATCGTCGCCTTGCGTTCGGCGGGTGCGATTGCGCGCGATCTGCCATTTGGGGCGCAGCAGGCGCCAGGCGCCAGCGTGCCGGATTGCGTCAGGCATCCAGGACCTCGACCAGCTCCCGAGCCACCGCATCACCGGTGAGGCGCAGGAAGATGTCCTCCAGCGCGTCGTTCGACCCCGAGGACGCACGCAGCTCCGCCATGGTGCCACACGCAACGAGTTCACCGCGCTGCATGATGCCGATGCGGTCACACATCCCCTCGGCGATCTCCAGGGTATGCGTCGACATCATCACCGTATGCCCGCGGCGCGTGTACTCGCGGAACAGATCTTTCAGAATCTTCGCCGACTTCGGGTCGAGACCGACCATGGGTTCGTCCACCACGATCACCTTTGGGCGATGCACGAAGGCGCCGGCGATGATCAGCTTCTGTCGCATGCCGTGGCTGTAGCTTTCCACGAGTTCGTCCCGCCATGTGTCGAGATCGAACAGCGCGAGCAATTCATGGCTCCGGCGTTCCACATCCGGACCCTCCTCGCCGTAGAGCCCGGCGCTGAACCGCAGGAACTCGAGCCCGGTCAGTTTTTCGTAGATGAAGGGTCGGTCGGGGATGAATCCCAGCGCCCGCTTCGCCCGCTCGGGGTCCGCCCGCAGATCGTGCCCGGCAATGCGAATCGACCCCGCGGTCGGCTGCAGGATCCCGGCGATCATCCGCATGGAGGTCGTTTTGCCGGCGCCATTCGGTCCGAGAAACCCGAAGAGCTCTCCAGCGGGGACGGTGAGATTCAGGGACCGGACGGCGTGGAAGGTCCCGTACTGCTTGGCAAGCGACGCGATTTCGATCATGACCTAGAGACGATCAGAGCCGTGGGGTTGTTTCCCCCTCCGGGATCCCGCACCTTCCAAGACTATGCCCGAACCGGTGAGCCCGTCCGAAGCCCTCGTGGTGCGCGGTGCCCGCGAGCACAACCTCCGCAACATCAACGTCACCATCCCGCGCGACAAGCTGACGGTCGTGACGGGGTTGTCCGGGTCCGGCAAATCCTCGCTGGCGTTTGATACGATCTACGCCGAAGGACAGCGCCGGTACGTGGAATCGCTGTCGGCGTACGCCCGGCAGTTCCTCGGGCTGATGGAAAAGCCTGATGTCGATGCCATCGAAGGGCTCTCGCCGGCGATTTCCATCGAGCAGAAATCGGCGGGGCACAATCCGCGCTCGACGGTCGGGACGGTCACGGAGATCTACGACTATCTCCGTCTCCTGTACGCCCGCGCCGGTACGCCGCACTGCCCGGGATGCGGACGGGCCGTGCAGCGCCAAAGCCCCGCGCAAATTGCCGAGCAGGTACTGGCGTGGCCGGAGGGCACGCGCCTCGAGATCCGGGCGCCGCTGGTGCAGGAGCGAAAAGGGGAATTCCGCGAGCTGTTCGAGGGCGCGCGCAAGCAGGGGTTCGTACGCGCGGTCGTCGACGGGGAGTTGATCGAACTCGCCGATCCGCCGAAGCTCAATCGACGGCTCAATCACTCGATCTCGGTGGTCGTTGACCGACTGGTGGTGCGCGTGGAGGATCGGGGGCGGATCACCGATTCCGTCGAAACCGCGCTGCGGCTGGCTGATGGTCTGGCGGAGGTCGTGCGCTACGATGGCGCCGGGCCGGTTACCGAGATGTTTTCGGAGCGCTACGGCTGCCCGGTGTGTGGCCTGTCGATGCCGGAGCTCGAGCCGCGTCACTTCTCGTTCAATTCGCCGTTCGGGGCGTGTGAAACGTGCAGTGGGTTGGGGACCACCCGCTCCGTCAGTGAAGAGCTCGTCCTCGGTGATCCCAGCATCTCGATTCTCGAAGGCGTCGTGCTGCCCTGGGGTGAACCGGACGGCTATCTCCGCAAGGTGATCCTGCCCGGACTCGCGAAGCAGCTCGGCTTCGACCTCAATGCGCCGTGGGGGAAACTGTCGGCGACCGTGCGTCATCAGTTGCTGCACGGCATGAGCGACGCCCCGCCGCGCGCCCGCAAGGCCGTGCAGAAGGCGGTGAAGGGCAGTGCCGCCAAGACCGCGGCAAAGATGGCCGATTCCACGTGGGAAGGGATCATCCATCACGTGCAGCGGCGATACGATGAAAGCAGCTCCGACGGCGTCCGCCTCGAGCTGGACGCGTTCATGGTCGCGGCCCCGTGCCCCTCATGTGAAGGGCGTCGACTGCGCCCCGAATCCCTCGCCGTGACGGTGCATGGGCGCAACATCGGCGCGGTGGTCGAATGCAGTATCGCCGAGGCGCTCACGTTTTTTGATGACGTCCCGGTGCGGAACGCGGGGCATCCCGGCCTCGATCCGGGCATCGCCGGCCCGATCCTCAAGGAAGTGCGCGAACGGTTGCGCTTCCTCGTCGATGTCGGGCTCGACTACCTCACGATGAACCGCAGCGCGGAGTCGCTGTCGGGTGGAGAAGCGCAGCGCATTCGTCTCGCCACCCAGATCGGTTCGCGACTGGTCGGGGTGCTGTACATCCTCGACGAGCCGAGCATCGGGCTGCATCAGCGTGACAACGGGCGGTTGTTGACGACGCTCAAGCAGCTGCGCGACCTCGGGAACACGGTCATCGTCGTCGAGCATGACGAGGAGACCATTCGCGAAGCCGATTATCTCATCGATCTTGGTCCCGGCGCCGGGAAGCATGGCGGGCAGGTGATTGCGTCCGGCTCCGTCAGCGAAGTCATGGAAACGCCCGACTCCATCACCGGGGCGTATCTGAAGGGTACGCGGCGTATTGATGTGCCCGTGCGCCGTCGGGAGCGCAATCCGGTGCGGTCGCTGATCGTCCATGGCGCGCGCGAACACAACCTGAAGGACGTCACAGCGGAATTCCCACTCGGCATGTTCGTGGCGGTGACTGGTGTGTCGGGGTCCGGAAAGTCCACGCTCGTCACCGACATTCTGCAGAAGTCGCTGTCTCGGCATTTCTACCGGGCACGCGTGATTCCCGGTGCACACACGCGGATCACGGGGCTCGAGCATCTCGACAAGATCATCGATATCGATCAGAGTCCCATCGGTCGGACGCCGCGCTCGAATCCGGCGACGTATACCGGGATCTTCACGCCGGTTCGCGAGCTGTTCGCCGAGCTGCCGGAATCCAAGATTCGCGGCTACGGCCCGGGACGTTTCTCCTTCAACGTGAAGGGGGGACGGTGCGAAGCCTGTCAGGGTGACGGGCTGGTGAAGATCGAGATGCACTTCCTCCCGGACGTGTTCGTCCCGTGCGATGTATGCAAGGGCAAGCGCTTCAATCGGGAAACCCTGGAAGTGCGGTTCCGCGGCTTGAGTATCGCCGAGGTGTTGGATCTGACGGTGGAGGAAGCCTGTGGGGTCTTCGAGAATCAGCCGCGTATCGTGCAGAAGCTCGAAACGCTGCGCGATGTCGGCTTGGGATACATCCACCTCGGGCAGAGTGCGACGACCTTGTCGGGCGGTGAGGCGCAGCGCGTGAAGCTGGCCACGGAGCTGTCGAAGCGGGACACGGGGCGCACGCTCTACATCCTCGACGAACCGACGACCGGGCTGCATTTCGAGGATGTGCGCGTGTTGCTGGACGTGCTGCACAAGTTGGTGGATCGCGGCAACACGGTGCTGGTCATCGAGCACAATCTCGACGTCATCAAGACGGCGGATTGGATCGTGGATCTGGGCCCGGAGGGCGGGGTGCGTGGCGGTACGATTGTGGCACAGGGCACACCTGAAACCGTGGCGCGTGTGCCCGAGAGCCATACCGGGCGGTATCTCGTGCCGTTGCTCGATACGAACCGCTAGCGAAAGGCGTGGGGAGGGCCCAGTCCCTCCCCGTGTGGCACACCAATACATTGCGCGGGATATGGTTTCCCTTCTCGATATCATTGGTCCCGTCATGGTGGGGCCCAGCTCCAGCCATACCGCGGGGGCATGCCGCCTGGGCCTGCTGGCGCGATGCCTCGTTGGCGGGACGCCCGAGCGGGCGCTCATCGAATTGCATGGCTCGTTCGCCCGCACGGGCGAGGGTCACGGCACCGACAAGGCGATCGTCGGTGGTTTGATGGGTTTCCGCCCGGATGATGAACGCTTGCGCGTGGCGCTCGACATCATGGAGCGCGAGTCGTTGGCCTACACGTTTGAAAAGACCACGCTGGCCGACGATGCGCATCCCAACACCGTGCGCATCACGTTGGAGCGCGGCGAGCG
>JBDKIJ010000360.1:0-5372 GCA_039797155.1 Gemmatimonadota bacterium
ACCGGTGAGTCGTTCCGTCAGGCCGAAGTGTGGGCGCTGGCAACAGACGGCCATGGCGATATCTGGCTCGGCACCTCCACGCGTGGCGTCCTGCAGTGGGATGGCCGTCGGCTCTCGGCACCGGACGTTGCGGGATTACCCGCCCGTGATCCCGTCTGGTCGCTGGCGCGTGATAGCCGGGGACGGATGTGGGCGGGGACCTCGGACGGGCTGTCGCGCTTCACCCGAAGCCCATTTGATGTCCGAGTCGCTGGACTCGGCACTCGCACGACCTGGTCGGTCCGTCTCGATGGCAGCGGCACTCCATGGGCCTCGACCGACGACGGAGAGGTGTGGCGTTGGCAAGGCGACCGCTGGCTCCCGGCCATCCCACTCCAGCGCGATCGTCCGGCCGTCAGCCTCTGGCCCCTTCGCGACGGGCGCATGCTCATGGTCGACGATGAGGGGCGCGCCTTCACGGGACTCTCGGGCACTTCCCGTGTCACACCATTCCCGTCGCTGGGATCCGGGGGGCTCGTCTACAGCGTCTTCGAGGACGTGGACCGATCGCTCTTGGTTGTTACGGACGGTGCCATCATCCGCCATGAGGGCGGCCGGTCGACCGACGTCACGGCTCGCTTTGGGCTCGATCGGAAGTCCCTCCCCGATGTGATCTGGCGGGATTCGCGCCATCGCCTCCTGTTCGGACGTCCGTATCTCACCATTGTTGACGGATCAACCATTCGGCGCGTCGCGGCGCGCGAGGGACTCACCGATCCACAGGTCACGGCGCTGTACGAGGAGGGCGAGCACCTCTGGATCGGCACGGCCGACTCGGGGCTCTACGTGCTGCGGGGGAATGCCGTCACCCATCTGACACCACGCAATGCCCGGCTCCGTCGACACATCACGGGGATTGCGGGCGATGGCGAGGGCGCGCTCTGGATTACGACCCGGTCCGGGTTGCTGCGCGTCGCCACCCGGGAGGCGGAGCGCGCCATTGGGGACTCGACTGTCCCACTCGCCGTCCGCCTTTTCGACCGTGCCGACGGCCTGCCGGCGATGGAGTTCTTCGGCGACTATCAGAGTCAGCTGGCCATGGATAGCAGCGGAGCGCTGTGGCTCCCTTCCTATGGCGGCCCGATTCGCTTCGATCCCTCGGCGATCCGGGACGATTCCATACCGCCCCAGGTGCAGATCGAACGGACAGTCGTCGATGGGGTGATGCTGCCCGAAGGCGACACGATCCGATTGCCCCGGCATCCGATCCGCGTCGACATCACCTTCGCCGCGACGAATGCGAACATCCCGCAGCGGGTGCGCGCCAGCTATCGCGTGATCGGCCTCGACAGCAACTGGACCGACGTCGGCCTGCGCCGCTTCATCACCTTCGGTCCATTGCGTGGTGGCCAGTATCAGGTGGAGATCCGCGCGGCCGGCGATGGCGGCCCGTGGTCGCCCGTCACGGGACGCGTGACGATCGACGTGGCGCTCGCCTGGTACGAGCAGCGATGGTTCTACCCCCTCCTCATCGGGACCATCATCCTGATCGTCACCGTCGTGGTGCGTCGCCGCGTGGCGGGCGCTGAACGCCGAGCCCTTGCACTTGAGGCGGTGGTGGCGGAGCGTACCGCCGAGCTGGCCCAGTCTCGCGATTTCCTCGAGCACCGCGTGGCGGAACGGACGTCCCAGCTGGCCAGTGAGCTGGAAGAACGATCGCGTCTCGAACAGCGGCTCTCCGCCGCACGCAAACTCGAGAGCCTTGGCCGTCTTGCTGGTGGCGTGGCGCATGAGATCAACAATGCCCTCACCAGCGTCCTCGGTTTTGCGCAACTGGCCGAACACGCCGCGGCCGGCAATGAGGCCGTGGAGGACGACCTGCGCGAAGTGGTCCGAGCCGGACGACGGGCGGCCGACATCACCCACCAGCTCCTCGCGTTCGCGAAGCGCCAGCACACCGAGTTGGCGCCGGTCAGGCTGGACCAGGTCGTTCGCAATCTCACGCGTGCGATCGAGCAGCTCGTCGAGCCCCCGATGTCCGTGACCGTCGAGATTGCGGACGACCTGCCCCCCATCATGGCCGACAGCTCGCAAATCGAGCAGCTGCTCATCAATCTCGTGAAGAACGCGCGCGATGCGTCACCGGCTGATGGCCGGATCGAGGTGCAGCTCTCCCTGCAGCAGTGGGACGAGCCACGCGCCGTTCGCGATCAGCTCCTGCCTGCGGGGGCCTATCTCCGGCTCACCGTCACCGACCAAGGGACCGGCATCGCCCCCGAAATCCGCGACCAACTGTTCGATCCCTTCTTCACGACGAAGGAGCATCATGCCGGGACCGGACTCGGCCTCTCCGTCTGTCAGGGTATTGCCGCGCGGCACCACGGGGCTATCGATGTCGAGAGCAACGCTGGTGGGCCCACGGCGTTCCACTGTGACCTGCCCGTGCCGGCGACCGTGCCGTCGCTGGTTGTGAACACGGTCGAGTCACCCTTCGGTGCCGAAACCATCCTGCTCGTCGATGACGAAGCGGCTGTCCGGAAGGTGGCGGCCCGAGTCCTCACCTCGTACGGCTATCGGGTGCTGGATGCCGGCGATGGAGAAGAAGCACTGGCCGTCTTCCGGAATTCTGCCGACGACATTGATGCCGTCGTCACGGACGTGATCATGCCGCGCATGTCGGGGCTGGAACTGGCGCGACAGCTTCGTCGCCTTCGTCCGTCGGTGCCGATCGTCTTCTTCTCGGGGTTCATCGGACACGATGAGCTGGCCCTCGCCGAGTTGGACGAGCTGGGCCCGCTACTCCCCAAGCCCTTCGCCCCGGACGCCCTCGCGCAAACGCTGCGGACCACACTCGGCGCGACTCGGCCGGGATGATCACGGAAGTCCGCAGGTCGCCACCACCTCGGCGCGGGTGAACGCGCCCGGAAGCGCAAAGGTCGAGCCCGTCTTTCAGGTCAGGGTCTTCGATGCCGAAGGGACGCTCGTTGCCGAAGTCCAGAAGACCCTCTGCGCGCAACCCTAGCGAACGGGAAGAGCACGAAGGAACGGGAGCACATCCGCCGTAAAGTACGGTTCTTCCGTGCCCCAGAAGAGATAGGTGAGGCGCAATCGCGATACGGCAAACGCGTACAGCTCGGCGACCGTGATGCGTTGCCCGGTACTCCGATTCCGGTCTGCGAGGTTGCCGTCCTGAACGGCCATTCCCGCGATCACACCTGCGGGCCGCTTCTCAATTAGGGCGAGGCTGTGGCTTCGCTGAAACGGACGATTGGGCAAAATATCGGGCCCGCCAACGCCCGCCCCGATTGCCGCCGCGTGCGCGTGCACGCCACGCAGGAATCCGCGGTCGACCGCAGGTAGCGACTCGCCCGGCATGAAGTTGGCGTAGATGATGACGCACGACTGCCGAAATGCCCTGCGTGCCGCCGTGAGAGTTTCGCGCAGGCCCGCGGCGTAGCTGTCAGCGGAAAACCCCGACGGCTGTTGCGCCGGATCCTCGAAGGCGATTGACGTCTCGGCGAGTACGATCCCTTCGATTTGTCCGTCAAACTCCCGCGCGAGAGCAGTCAGCAATCGCGCGAATCGGGCGCGAACCGCTGCGTCCCACCGGCGCGCCACCCAGCCGCCGAAGTGCGTGACACCATCGGCACCCACTTCGTACTTTCGCGCGATGCCCCCGTGATACGTCGAGTCGGACCGCAGATAATCCGGGGTTACCACGGCCTCGCTGAAGGAGACGTCTTGCAGTTGCAGGAAGAGTCGCTTGTTTCGCAACCTCAGGAATTTCAGGCGGTCGTGAATCGCATGGAATGCATAGTGATCGGGCGTCGGCTCGAGCTCCCGCCACGTATACGTGAGTTGGGCGCCGACGATGGCGGTGTTGTTCAGAAATGCGGTATCCGTGATGCGCTCGTGGTCGCGTCGGAAGAACACGTAATGGTGCGGTGCGTCGTCACGATTACGGTCGGGGGTCCCGCAGGAGGCCGGCATTGCGACCATTAGTGCTGCAAGTAGTCCAAGCATGGCCGGTCAGGTTAGAATGCATGAAAGCTCAGAGCAGCGATATCGCTCGCGGATTACACGACGGCACGCTCGAAGCAGAGCGCATCGGGCAGGAGCCCTTCGCGGTAGTGCGGAATTGGCATGAAGCTGAACCGTTGGTACAGTGCCAGTGCCGCCGTGAGCTCCGGCGCCGTATCCAAACGCACGTGCGCGAAACCGAACGCCTCGGCTTGCGCGAGCAGAGCCGTCAGCAGCGCGGCGCCAACACCGTGCCCACGCGCGGCCGAACGGACGTACATGCGCTTGATTTCGCCCACACCCGACTCGAGTGTCAGGAGCGCCCCACACCCCACGGGGACTTCGTCGGCTAATGCGAGGAGCAGGACGCCTGAGGGCGGCACGAACGGGTGCGGAAGCATGGCGAGGTCCGCCTGCATCGTGAGCCACCGGCCGACGGTGTGCGGGAGGGTGGCATACTCCGTCATCAGTTCGCGTACCGCTTCCCGTTGGTCGCGTGGTGCGTTTGCGTCGATCACCGTGAGTGTGATCATGAGGCCTCGCAACACGCCGCCGCAACCGTGCTTACCATCCTAAAGTGGTCGACTGATCCCACTGTGCGCTCCAGCGCACATAAGCCACTGGACGCGCCACGCTAGAGGCGCCCCGAGCGCATGGCTTCCTCAACCCATTTGGCGTACTCCTCCTGCATGCAGGTGCCACACGGTCGGTAGCCGGCCGCGATGGCCGTCGCCTCGTCCGCGAAGAAGACTCGATGCTTCGCATATCCCGTGGGGAGCGAGCCGACAGCGCTTCGGCAGTCGAGGTGCCCATAGATCTTCCGTCGCCGGTTCCCGCCAAGAGTGCCCGGCACGGCGCTCAACACCTCCTGTCCGTCTGGGCCAACCAGCTTGTAGTGTTTTTCGGTCATAGCCCAAAGATGAGACAATGCTCGGTCGGTGTCTAACCAGCATGAGTCTGCAGGCGATTACTGAAGCCGGCGCGTTAGACCGCAAATGTTCACAGTCGAAGATGACGCCTCGACAATTCGCCAACGTGCGTATCCCACGACTCGTCCACCACATGCGTGATGGTCTGAGCAAACGCACTACCGAGTGAGACGGCAGCTAACGCGGTAGAACGTTCCGTACGTATACTCCGGGACAACATGGACGTGATGAGGGCATCCCGTTACCCTCCCACCATGGATCCGCTCGACATCGCGTTTGCCGAAGCCCGCCGCTATCTGGCCTCGCTGGATACCCGCCCCGTTGCCTCGCGCGGTACGCCCACCGAAATGCGCGCCCCGCTGCCGACGCATCTGCCGGAGCGAGGGTTGCCCGCCACCGATGTCGTCCGCGCAATGGCCGCGGCGGCTGAACCGGGATTGACCG
>JBDKIJ010000361.1:0-14048 GCA_039797155.1 Gemmatimonadota bacterium
ATCGGCGCGAGTGTATTGGTGCTGGCGTTGTTCGCTTTTGGGGGCGGCCTCGCCAACCGGCATCGCGCCCATGCCTGGTTCTGGCTCGGGACCCTGATCGTGTCGTTGTTGTGGGCGTGGGGCGGGAACACGCCGTTCTACCAGCTCGTCTACGCCATCGTCCCCGGCTCGAAGTTCTTCCGGGCGCCAAGCACGATTCTGTACGTCGCTGCGTTTTCGTTTGCCATCCTCGCCGCGTTCGGCGCCGAACGGGCGCTCGCTGGGAAAGCAACAACCGGGTATGCCGGGGGATGGATCGTTGCGGCCCTGCTCGTCGCCCTCTTGGCGTCGGTCGGTGGGCTCACCAACTTCGCGCAGGGCCTCGAGAACGTGAATGCGGATGCGATCGAAGCCAACGCCGGGAACGTGACCCTTGGGGCCTGGCGCTCCTTCGTCTTTGTGCTCGCGACGGCTGGTTTGATGATCGCGCTCATGCGGGGCAAGATGACCGCGGCGATTGGCGCGTGGCTGCTTCTCGGAGTCGTGGTGGTCGACCTCTGGAGCATCGAACGCCACTACTGGCGTTTCTCCGATCGCGCCGATCAGCTGTACGCCGAGGATGACATCATCCGTTACCTGAAGGCACAGCCTCAGCCGGCCCGCGTGATCGCGCTGCCCTTGGGCGACAACATGGCGTCCCATGACCCGTTCATCCTGGGTGACGCCCTGATGCATCACGGTGTGCGCGGCGTCCTCGGCTACCATGGCAATGAGCTGGGCCGATTCCAGGAGCTGTACGGCAAGAACGAAGGATATCAGTCCATTGCCAACCCGAACTTCTGGGCGCTCACGAATACGCGCTTCTTCTACACCAACGTCCCGGAACTCCCGTTCCCAGGGGCGAAGCTGGTGGCGGGGCCGGTGCGAAATGCCCCGGGGACCATGACCTACCTGTTCGAGTTGGCCGGAGACCATCCGGTCGCGTGGATCGCGCCGCTCAAGGTCAAGCTGGACGATGCCACGACCAAGGCGACGGTCTTGAACCCGAACTTCGATGTGCGTCGCGTCGCCATTTTTGACACGGCGGCCACCGTGGAATCGCAGCCGGTCAACTCACCGCTTCCGGAGGCGGTCCCAATTCGGGTAACGAGTACGAGATACGTGCCCGGCGCCATTGATCTACAGTTCGATGGCCCAGCGCCAGCGGGGAGCGCTCTCGTGGTCTCGGAGAACTTCTATCCCGGATGGACGGCCACGGTGGACGGCAAGCCGGCATCAATTGGTCGCGCGAACTTCACCCTCATCGGCGTGGAATTGCCGGCTGGGGCGAAATCGGTGTCACTGCGTTTCGATAGCGCACCATACAACACAGGCAAACTGTTGACGTTGCTTGCTGTTGGCTCGGCGGTGCTCTGGTGGATTCTGGGGACGCTCATCGATCGGCGTCGGACCCCGGATGCCACACCGAGCGATGCGATGATGGCCGCCGCGACCTCCTGAAGCGAAGGCGATGATGCGTCGTGAGTCGCCGGCCCGCGGATCGCTGGCCATTGGAGAACGGGGAGTCGTCATCGTTCCCACGTATAACGAAAGCGAGAACATCGGACGGATCGTCCCGCTCATCCTCGCACAGGATCCGCGGCTCGAAGTCCTGGTCGTTGATGACAACTCGCCGGACGGCACCGGTGCGATCGCAGACGCCTTGGCCGCCGCCGATCAGCGCGTTCATGTGCTGCATCGGGCAGGGAAGGAGGGGCTCGGGCGCGCATACCTGGCCGGCTTCGCGTGGGCGCTCGCCCGGGACTACCAGTACGTGTTCGAGATGGACGCGGACTTCTCCCACGATCCGAACCACCTCCCCGAATTCCTCGCCGCCATTCAAGGGGCCGATCTCGTCCTCGGCTCCCGCTATCGGGACGGCAAGGTGACCGTGGTCAATTGGCCCATGACGCGCCTCATGTTGTCGTTTGGCGCCAATATGTATGCGCGCGCCGTCACGGGACTTCGACTGGGTGACGCGACCGGCGGATTCAAGTGCTTTCGCCGCGCCGTCCTGGAGGCCATTCCACTCGATCAGGTCCGATCGAACGGCTACGCCTTCCAGATCGAAATGAGCTTCCGCGCGTGGGTGCGCGGTTTCCGGATCGCGGAGATCCCCATCGTGTTCCACGATCGAACCGAAGGGGAGTCCAAGATGTCGAAGCGCATCATCCGGGAGGCCATCTGGATGGTATGGCGCCTCCGGTGGTGGGGAATGACCGGCCGGGCCTGACAAATCTCATGTATAACGCAAGATGACAAACGACAAGTCATTTGAATTGAAAGGGTTATCTTTCTTCAAGATGACGGGATCCGGCAATGATTTTGTCGTCTTCGACGGCCGTGAGGTATCGCGCGAGCTGGTCACGCGCCCTGAGGTGGTCAAGGCTATCTGTCACCGCCGCAACGGGATAGGCGCCGACGGGCTCGTCGTGCTTGAACCGCTGACCGGTTCCGATCAGGCCGATGTGCGGATCCATTACTTCAACAGCGACGGCTCTCCGGCCGACCTGTGCGGCAACGCGACGCTCTGTTCGACGGCGTTAGCCTCGGCACTCGGCATGGCCAACGCCGAAGCGATGGTCCTTGAGACTGGTGCGGGACCGATCCGGAGTGCGGTGCGAGGGCAACCGGAGATTCGCTTTCAACCGGTGCGCGATCTCCACCTGGAGATGCCGATTGAACGGGTAACCGGGGAGCAGCGGGTTGGGTTCGTGATGGCGGGAATCCCGCACCTGGTGGTCCAGTGTGATGACGCCGAGTCAGTGGATGTGGCGACGCGCGGCGCCTTCCTGCGGTGGCACTCTGCGACCGGACCCGCCGGCGCCAACGTGAACTGGGTATCGCGTCGGCCGGATGGACGCTGGCGCTACCGAACGTTCGAGCGCGGAGTTGAAGGGGAAACGCTCGCGTGCGGGACCGGAGCGGTCGCGACGGCGGCGCTCCTTCGGGCCTGGGGAGACACCGGGGATCCCGGCGCGCCCGTGATCATCCGCACCAGCTCTGGTCGTGATCTTGAAGTGCGATTCGATCGAGGCGCCGACTCGCAAAGCATTGAATTTCCATCACTTACCGGTGAAGGGCGCGTCGTATTTCAGGGACAGCTCGGAACGCTCGACCTCTGAGGCGTGGAAATCCTCGAGTTATCCACGGTCTCAAGTTTACATAACATATATTATACGCATACAATTCCTGCGTGCATGGCTAGATGGTGACGCCAAACTGCCATCTCTCACGCCAGTCGAAAAAAGAAAAAGGTGCCTTCCCCGTGAGGAGAAGGCACCCATGCTTCCGCAACGATCGCGTTGATCAGGACTTGCCGGCCAGTTCACCAAGGCGTACCGCGGCCTCCTGGCCGACCGTCTCGCCTTCATACGTCGCCAGCTTTTCCCAGATCTTCTTGGCGTCCGCCGTCTTCCCGGCCGACATGAGGCTCCGGGCCTGCGAAGCCTCATAACCGCGACGTTCCGCGTCAAACGCCGACGCCGAGGCCGCTTTCCCGTAGGCCTCTGCCGCCTTGGCGAAGTCGCCCTTCAGCTCGTACCCCGAGGCAATCATCGCATCGATGCCGGCCTTGAAGTCGGCCGAGGCGGCGCCGCGCGCCTTCTCAAGACCCTTGATGCCGGCGTCGTACTGCTTCTCTTCGAACTGTACCTGTGCGAGGAGGACCGCCGCCTGCTGACCAGCTCCAGTCGTGCCATAACGGGCGATGACCTTCTCCAAGGCCTTCTTGGCGTCTGCCGTCTTCCCTTCGGCGAACGGGACCTGGGCTTCGGACAGGGCCAGCGAAGCCTTCGCGCGGGTGGAGGCCGCCGTGCTCCGGTAGACCATGATGGCCGCGACCGTTACCGCCACGGCGCCGACTCCCATGAGGAGCGGCTTGCTATTGAGCTGCAGCCAGGTTGTGAACGATTCAATCGGATCGTCACTGGTGCGAAGTGCCGAGCTAGCGGTCTTGGTGGCCTGCGCCATGGCTATGCCTGAGGAATACAACGGTGAGAAGAGCCGACAGCAAACTCGATCAACGAGTCGACCATCTGGATGGATCGCGAAAAATAGCGGGATGCCCCCGGGAAGGTAGCGGTCCCGGCAGTGCCCCCGAGAGGATTCGAACCTCCGGCCAACAGTTTAGGAAACTGCTGCTCTATCCAACTGAGCTACGGGGGCGGAACCGACGATAAGAAATAACCTACTCGCCAGATGAATTCGACGGGTCCGCGGAGCTGGTCCGCGGTTGTCGGACACTCGTCGGAACCGATGGCCATTCGAAATGGCCCATTAGCGGATTCGCCACCATGGCGCTCTCGGACCTCCCCCCGGGGCTTCCCTCCGTCACCAATGGGCCCGGGGCGGCGCCCTGTTCAACAGGGTCCGTGCCCTTTGAAGCCGCTCGGCGCGCACGTTGTTGCCGCTCGAGTAGCTGGGCGGCCAAGTCGAGCTTGGCGTGCACGCGCGCCGGCACGTCCGTCACGGTTCCGATCTGACCCATGACCGCGAGCAGCGATTCCCGGAGCAACCGCACCTCCTCGGCGTCCAGGCTTATCGTAACTCGTTCCGGCGGCATAGGGCTCATGGCGCTACAGTAATACGAGAACCGGGACTGTAAAGCAGATTCTTTCGATCAATCCTTCCGAGAATGCTCTAGAACGCCCGTTGCGCGCGGTCTTTCACGATGAGTGTGCGGTCGAGCGAATGGGTGCTCACACCCGACTAGAACGCACAGACGCTGTTTACCTCACGATTCGACAGGACATTACGACCATTTAAGAAGGTCAGCTCGACGGCAACCGACACGCCCTGCACGTACCCGCCCAGGCGTTCGATCAAGTGACAGGCGGCGCGCGCCGTGCCGCCGGTTGCGAGGACATCATCGACGACCAGTACTCGACTGCCAGGCGTTAATGCGTCTGCGTGCATCTCTAGCGTATCGCTACGATACTCGAGGGTATAGGTGATCCGCTCGGTCTTCCACGGCAACTTTCCCGGCTTCCGGGCGGGAACAAAGGCCGCCCCTAGTTCGAGGGCGATTGGCATGCCGAAGAGAAAACCGCGACTCTCCATGGCGACCACATGGGTGATCCCCTGCCCTTGATGCGGCGCCGCCATCCGCTCGATGACCGCGCGCATCAGGGCGGCATCGGCCAGAACCGGGGTGATATCCTTGAAAACGATGCCTGGTGTTGGAAAGTCGGGAACGTCGCGCAGTCGGGCTGCCAGTACCTCACCCAACGCATTGCGTGGCGGCAGGCTCATGGGGTTCCCGATGAATCGAGTCGAACGCCCAGCAGTGCGGCCAACGCCACCACCAAGGCACCGGCATCCCCTGTCTTGGGGTCATAGCCGGGCAGAATCAACTCGCCGGCGCGCACGCGAAGCGCCAACATCTCAAGGGCCTTCGCGGCGTATTCGGTATGCGATGGCCGGCCCATTGAGGAAGGTCCATGAAGGGCCGCCTCATCGACCAGCGCCGCTGTTGACCGCGGTGCCTGAGATAGCTCGGGAAAGTCGGTGTCACTCCACACGGCGAGTGCCTGCGGCATGTCCCTGACGTCGTGGCGCGAGACGTCCTTGGTAGCGAACGCCGCCGAAAGTCCAGTCATTTCTCGCGTCGCCTGCTCCAGCACCCACGCAGAGGAGTCGGCCGCGATGGGGGACTCGAGGAACTCATCTATGGACGGCAACGACGCCTCGTCATCCTGACCGAACAGGGCAGCGTCCATCATGGCGCCGCTGACAATCGGCGCAGCAGGCCACACCGAGCCTGATTCGCCCGTCACTCCGCGTCGCTCACGACAGTGGGACGGGACGTAGGGCCCGATACGCCCGGCGGATACACCATCAGCAGAGCGCCACGCCAAGGTACGACCAAGCGGTGCCGCGATCGGTGCGGCGTACGGTGGAACGCTCATCGCGGGATATGTGGTAACCATACGGCGCCTCGTTCCGAACTCGCTCATGTCACTGGAATGTGCCATCCACGGACGCCCCGCTCAACTTGGCCATCCTCCGGCACCGATGAGGGGGACGAATCGGACCGGCGTGATATCACGACGCTCCAGCTGTCCCCCCCGTTTCGTGAAAAGGACGAGCATTTGCTCTTCCTTGTCTCCGATTGGGATGAGCAGCCGCCCCCCCTCGGCCAGCTGGCTCTCGAGCGCAGGCGGAACATGGGGCGCGCCGGCGCTGACCACGATCCCGTCATACGGCGCATACTCGCGCCAGCCGAGTGTGCCATCTCCGAGGGACACGGAGACGTTGCGGACACCAGCCTGCTGGAGGACAACCCGGGCCTTGTCGAGCAATTCACGGTAGCGTTCAACCGAGAACACCTGTGCCGCCAACTCGGCGAGCAACGCCGTTTGGTACGCCGACCCCGTCCCGATCTCCAGCACCTTTTCCTTGCCGGTGAGATGCAGCAACTCCACGGCACGGGCATGAATGTACGGCTGCGAAATCGTCTGCTGATTCCCGATCGGCAACGCCGAATCTTCGTAGGCCCGATGACGGACCGACGGTGGCACGAACACATGCCGCGGCACCGTGTCCACCGCACGCAGGACGGCGAGATCGCGAATCCCCTTGTCCTGCAGCGTCTCCACGAGCCGGCGGCGCGCGCCGCGATACTCGGGTTCTACGGAGCCTGCCACCAGTCCGTCGCCGCGTTGAGGACGTCTCGATGCGTCAGATCGAGATGCAATGGGGTGACCGAGATGTAGCCGTCGTGGACGGCGCGGAAATCCGAGTCATCCGGACCGCTCCATTCAACGGAGCCCCCACCGATCCAGAGGATTTCCCGCCCCCACGGATCTTTCATGCGGGTAATGGAATCGCTGAACACGCGTCGACCAAGGCGCGTGAGACGCACGCCCTTGATTTCATCACCCGGTACCGCGGGAATATTCACATTCAGCAGCGTGTCTCGCGGAAAGCGCGGCAGCTTGATCAAATGGTCGAGCAGTCGCCGGATTGGCAGGATCTGCGTGTCTAGGACCGCGTCGGCGCGAAGTACGCTGCCGGCGAAGGAGAGGGCGATGGCCGGAACGCCGAGCGCGAGCCCCTCCATGGCGGCCGCGACCGTCCCGCTGTACAGCACGTCCTCGCCCATGTTTGGGCCGTGATTGATGCCGCTGATGACGAAGTCGGGGCGCGTGTCGAGGAGCGCTTCACACGCCAACAACACGCAATCCGTGGGCGTTCCATCCACCTGCCAACGCCGTTCTCCAAGTCGTACCGGACGCAACGGATGATGCAGCGTCAGCGAGTGGCTCGTCGCGCTCTGCTCCCGATCGGGCGCCACCACCGACAGCGCTCCGAGTGGTGCACACGCCTGCTCGAGAACCTGAAGGCCCCGCGCGAGAATGCCGTCGTCATTGCTGAGAAGGATGTGCATCGGCCACCAGGATTCAGGAAGAGGGATCGCCGAGCGGCGTATCAAGCGGCGCGTCGAACAGCGCCGCCAACTCCGCGAGCTCGCGCTCGAGACTCTCGAGCGATTCGATTTCCAGCGCGGCACGCGCGGCGGGGCGCAGCGAGCCCCCTTTGCGATGCTCATCAAGCTTCTGACGCGCGCCATCGATGGTGTACTTCTCGGTGTACAGCAGATGCTTCACCAGCAGAATCAGTTCCACTTCGCGACGCGAATAGACCCGATTGCCGCTGCGATTCTTGGCCGGACTCAGCAGTTTGAACTGGCTTTCCCAGTAGCGGAGGACATGCGGCTTGAGTTCCGTCAGCGCGCAGACGTCGCCGATCGCATAGAACTCCTGCACCAATTCTGTCTTGGGGGCCGGCATGTCAGTCCCGCTCCGGGCGCAGGTCTCGCGCCATCAGCTCCGCGACGGCGTCCCGCGGCGCCTGCCCTTCGAAAAGAATCCGATACGCCGCATCAACGATGGGCATCTCGATGCCCACGCTATCGGCAAGCGCCTTGGCACTGCGCGTATTGAGGATCCCCTCCGCGACGCTCTCCTTGCCGGCGAGGGCTTCGTCCAACGTTATCCCCTGACCGATCGCCACGCCCACGGCCCGATTGCGCGAGAGTGCCCCGGTACACGTCAGGACCAGATCGCCCAGCCCCGCAAGTCCGGCAAACGTGTCGGCCTTCGCACCCAACGCCACACCCAGTCGCGACATCTCGGCGAGGCCGCGCGTGATCAAGGCTGCGCGCGGATTGAATCCCATGCCGAGCCCGTCGAGAATGCCGGTCGCGACCGCCATGACGTTCTTGAGCGCCCCTCCCAGTTCGACGCCGATCACGTCGTCGCTGGTGTAGACGCGAAACGCCTTGGCGCTCATTGCCTCCTGGACAAGCGTGGCCGCCGATATCTCTCGGCACGCGGCCACGACCGCCGTCGGCTGGCCTTGCGCCACTTCCGCGGCAAAGCTGGGGCCGCTGACGGCCACCACCGCATGCCCCGGCGCTTCCTGCTCCACCACATCGGTCATGAGCGCATGCGTATCGCGCTCGATCCCCTTGGTCGCGACGGACAACACCGCACCGGCAGCGATCTGCGAGGCGCATTGCGCAACAACCGGACGCAGGACATGCGACGGCGCGGCGTACACGACCAGCGAGGCGTCTCGCAGCGCCTCACCCATGTCACCGGTCGCACGCAGCGACGACACGAGGGGAATGCCCGCGAGGAACCTCGTGTTCACCTGCGTGGAGTTGATCCCGTTGACGACATCCAGTTCACGCGCCCACAGCAGCACGTCATGGCCATTGCGCGCCAGACGATCGGCGATCGCCGTGCCCCAGGCACCGGCGCCGATCACGGCACAGCGACGATTCCCCTGCGGCACGGTCACGATGCTCCCCCTCCAGCCGATGCGGACCCACCAATGCGCCGCTCCTCACCACGGAGCAGCCGTCGAATGTTGTCTCGATGCGTCACGATGACGAACACCGCGATGCCAGTCCCTAACCACGCCACGGGTGCCCCTGGCGTTGTCCCATGCAGCACCACGGCCAGCACCACCGCGCCGATGATCGATCCCAAGGAGACATAGCGCGTCAACGCCACCACAACGGCGAATGCGGCGATGGCCGCGGCAGCCGGAATCGGGGCGAGACCGACAAACACGCCACTCGCAGTCGCGACACCCTTGCCACCGCCGCGCCCGAGCAGGAAGACCGGTTTTACATGGCCGAGGATCGCGACAGTCCCAGCCACCATGGGAAGCCACACGGGGGCCCCCGACACCAAGAGCGGAAAGACGGTGACCGGCACGACGCCCTTGGCGAAGTCCACCACGTACACGATCAGCCCCCACTTCCAACCAAGCGTACGCATCACGTTGGTGGCACCAAGATTCCCTGATCCGACCGTGCGCAAATCGATGCCGTTGACCGTCCCGACCAGATAGGCCGTCGGGAAGGAACCGAGCAGATAGGCCAGCAGCACGATGAGAATCAGGGAGCCCGTCACGAATTCTTTCTCTTCATGAGAAGACGCAGCGGCGATCCGGTGAATCCCCATTTCGCACGGAATCCGTTATGCAGGAAACGCACGTAATGCTCGGGAATGAGGTCGGGATTGTTGCCGAAAATGGCAATCGTGGGCGGCTCGATTTCGACCTGCGTGGCGTAGTTCAACTTCACTTCACGACCGGCCGCCTGCGGCGGCTGGCGACGGGCGATCAGTTCCTCGAGGGCATCATTGACCTGCGACGTACTGATGCGTCGTGTCCGCTCTCCCTGCACCGCCAGTACCACGTCGAGCACCTTCGTGACGCGCTGGCCCGTGAGCGCCGAAGTGAACAGGAACGGCACAAAGCCCAGATACGGGACTTTCTCGACGGCGTCCTTCTTGAACTTGTCGGCGCTCTTGTCGGTCTTATCCTCGTAGAGGTCCCACTTGTTGATCACGAGGATCAAGCCGCGACCCGCCTCCCAGGCCATCGTCGCGATTTTGAGGTCCTGGTTCTGCAACCCCTCGGTCGCATCGATCATCAGGATGCACACGTCGGACGAGTCGATGGCACGACGGGTGCGCAGCGAGGAATAGAATTCAATGCCCTCATCGATCCTGGACTGCCGACGCAACCCGGCCGTATCGACGAAGATCAGATCGGTATCGTGATACCGCATCGGCGCATCGATCGCATCACGCGTCGTTCCCGACATGTCGCTGACTACGAGGCGCTCCTCACCCAACAGACGATTCACAAACGAGGACTTCCCCACGTTGGGGCGTCCGATCACGGCCACGCGCACGGCGGTGCCACGATCCTCGCTCACGTCGGGGATGCTCTCCACCACCGCATCGAGGAGATCGCCCGATCCCTTGCCGTTCGACGCCGACACGGGATACACCTCGGTGACCCCGAGGCGAAAGAATTCGTAGAAATCCGAGCTGGCCGGATCGTCCACCTTGTTGGCGACGACTAACCACGGCTTCTGTGATTGACGCAGCAGATCCATGATCCGGGCATCACTCGGATGCACGCCGACCTTGGCGTCCACGACGAAAAGCATCAGATCCGCTTCGTCGATGGCCTGCATCACCTGGTGGCGAATGGCGGTGTCCATGGGAAGATCGGAATCCTCCACCAGACCGCCGGTGTCCACGAGCCAGAACCGGTGACCGCCCCACTCGGCTTCCCCGAAGTGGCGATCGCGGGTGGTGCCCGCCTCCTCACTTACGATGGCGGTGGCTTCACCGATAATGCGGTTGAAGAGATGGGACTTGCCCACATTGGGACGTCCGACCAGGGCAACGACGGGCAAACTCATGGGGAACCGATGGCAGTGGAAGACACCGCCACATCCCCTTCGGGGACCAGCGCGTCAATGAAGTCGTACGAAGGGAACACCGGCATCGGGAGCGATTCCCGGACGTCGATGAAAGACTGATCGTCGAGGAACAGGCCATCCTCGTTGATGCACTCGGCCGGAATCAGGGCCAGGTCAAGATCGTGGCGATCGACGAGCGCCCGACGGATGTCGGCGCCGACCAGCAGTCCGGCCGTCGTGGTGGTCACACCGAACAGCGAGTTCTCGGTAGGGATGAGTTCAAAATGCGCGCCCGTGGCCTCATGAAGCTGGGCGAGCAACGGCGGCATGAGCGGCGCCATCGAGGTGCCCGTCACGACGCCGATGCGCTTCCCGTCGAGACGCGGCAGCTGATCGAGCCCATCCTGTACCCGCGAACGCAGCGAGGTGACCGCGCCAACCCCGTTCTCAATCTGCGCGAAATCGCCGTAGTGCTCGACATCGGGGAGGGGCTCCCCGGCGAGCAGATACAGCTCGTCCGATCCGAAAACCCAGCGGTCCGCACGCTCCTCCAGCCCGCGGCTCTCCCAACGATGCACCGCATCGAGCAGGACG
Source organism: Gemmatimonadota bacterium (assembly GCA_039797155.1). Taxonomy (GTDB): domain Bacteria; phylum Gemmatimonadota; class Gemmatimonadetes; order Gemmatimonadales; family Gemmatimonadaceae; genus Gemmatimonas. The sequence goes on from JBDKIJ010000361.1 coordinate 11,348, forward strand.
CGCGCCTTGTCGGCATCCATGGGTGAACCGGTATACAGGTGCGAGAATTGGGTCACACCGACGGGCACCAGCGCCACCGACAGCACGGCATCCTCGAGCGCCCAGAGGTCGGCCAGGGACTCCTCCAACACCGCGCCGTCGTTCAGCCCCGGGACGATCACCATCTGGCAGTGGAACTGGATGCCCCCGGCCGCGAGCCGTGACAGCTGCTCAATGATGTTCGGAACGCGCGGATTGTTGAGCAACACCTTGCGTGCTTCCCAGGGCGTGGCGTGCACCGACACATACAGTGGCGACAGCCGATACTCCAGAATGCGCGCGATGTCCCGCTCCTTCACATTAGACAAGGTCGCGAAGTTGCCGTACGCGAACGACAAGCGATAATCGTCATCGCGGATGTAGAGCGGCTTGCGCAGCCCCTTCGGCAAGCCCTCGATAAAGCAGAACTCGCAGCGGTTGGCGCAACGACGAACCGTCGGCGGTTCGAGCTCCACCCCCATCGGCTCCCCATCGGGGCGCTCGATGTCCCATTCGATAGCCGACCCGTCCGGCAAGCGCGCCGCCACAACGAACGCCTCGTCAGCCGTCAGAAACTCCCAATCCAGGAAGTCTTCCAACGGCCGCTCATCGACGCTCAACAGTTCAGTGCCGGGAACGATGCCAATCTCTTCGGCAAGGCTCCCCGGATAGACTCGACTTACGCGAACCATGCCCAGAGACTTGGCGGAAATGGTCGAGACCACCACTCCACGCAAACGAAACGGGCGGCAACCGACGCGTCGCCGCCCACTTCATACAATGTAGGAGACGAAGGGGCCGAAGTCAATCAATAACATAGACTTCGGCCCTTCGTACCAAGGTTCGTCAGTTCAACGGCGCATAGCGGAACGCCACCGCTTTCGGCGCGTCTACCTTCACAGCGAACGTGGTACCAGAGCCTGGCTCAACCGGCCCGATCGCGACCTCCTTTGTGGCGACCACCGTCCCCGCTTCGTCCATTAGCTCCAGCTTCATGGTCCACGACTGCGCCGTCTGCCCCTCGTGCATGACGGTCCCCTGCACCTGATAGGTGTTCCCGGACTTCGCGGCCAACGTAATGTCGATACGAGGGTTGGTCTTGGTCTGCCGATCGAGGTAGTACAGCGTCGAATCGTTGGCGATCTTCTTCTTGGCCGCGTCCTGCTCGGCACGGGCCCGGAGCTGCCAATATCCGGCCATCAAACGCCATCCGCGATCGAAGTGCGGGTCGATCGCCATGAGACGACGAACGGCCGGCCCCATCCGCTCGGTGTCCTTCGCGGAGAACAGCACGTTGGCGTAATTGTAGAGCGCGAACCGGTGATTGGGGTTCTTCTTGAATCCCGCCTCAAAGAGGGCGACGGCATCCGCATCACGGCCACCGGCCGCTGCGTTGGAGGCCGCCTCGAAGAGCTGATCCGCGGTGAACTTCTCGGGTGACTTCACCATGTCGCCGAACATGTTGGCGACCGCCGCCGTGTCCCCGGAAAGGCGCAGCGCACGCCCGAGCGCCTGGGCGGCGTTGGCGTCACCCGGCGTATCCTTGAGGTAGGCCTCGAGGAGGCCGCGCGCCTGCTTGATGTCCTCATCCTTCTGCGCACCGGCGCTCCCCTCAGCACGGGTCAACCGCATGACCGCCAAATTGTAGCGGCTCTGCTGCTTGACCTTCGCGTACACCGAGTCCGAGCCGGACAGGGCTATCACCTTGTCCATGGCCAACATGGCGCTGTCCTGCTGATTCCGTTTTTGATAGACGGCGGAAAGCACATTCCACGGGCGCGGATCCGCACCTGCCACCTGCAACGACAGGCTCGCGTAATACGAGGCCGAGTCGTTCTGGTCGGCGTTCATCGCCGAAATCGACTTGTTCAGAATCTCCGAGAAGAAGCGCTGCCGGAACGGCCGCACGGTTTCCCGGCACTGCGGCATCAACTGCTCCAGCCGCGTCGCAGCGGAATCCACGGCCAACAACAGGTTCTGCGTCCCCTGCGGGTTGGCGGTGTACCCCATTTTTCCGCGGTTCATCACGTACGATCCATTTTCCTTCTCCAGCCACTGCCGATAGGTACGTAACAGCAGGTACTGCCGCCCCGGCTCATTCTTGATCTTCTCCGGTGCGTCCGTAAGGACCCGGATGGCGTTCGCGAGATGCTTGGGAATCTCGTCGTCCTTGCGCGAGGTCGCCGCCATAATGACGTACTGCTTGGCCCCGTTCAGCTGGAACGGCTTGCTATCCTCGATCTCGCACTTGTCCTGAGCGATCGCCGTCCTGCCGATCGGCAACACGATCGACACCCCGATCAGCCCCGCGATCCGCCACCACGTCTTGCTCGTCATGCCCGCTCCTCGATGAACCCGAACTGTAGATACCGATGGCACGAATATAGGGTCCGGTCACGCCCGATATGAGGCGCCCGCTCCCGTATTGAACACCACTACCTCCGCGGAGGCTTGCACGCGACCGTCGGCGACCGCGTCACGTAACACGGCCAATGCGCAGCCATCTTCCGGCGCGGCATCGATGGCCGTCTCCGTCGCGAGCCGTCGGGTCCATTCGCGGATACTCTCCTCGCTCGCCACGTCGGCTACGCCCTGCGTCTCGCGCAGAATGCGAAGCACGAGCCGATCACCGAGCGGCGACGGGACTCGCAATCCGCTGGCATAGGTGACGGGATCGATCCAG
>JBDKIJ010000362.1:0-3403 GCA_039797155.1 Gemmatimonadota bacterium
GCGATGCCGCCGCCTTGCGCGGAGCGCTGGCGTCGACGCGAAACAGCGCGAGCCCCACGAAGACCGAATCGCAGCAGCCGTGGACCCTACTCTTTGACGGCCGGTCACTCGCAGGCTGGCACAATTACGAAACCCCGGGCGAGCCGGTCCGCGGGTGGAGCGTGGAGGATGGTCTGCTGGTGCGATCAGGGCCCGGTGGCGATCTGACCACCGACTCAATGTACCAGAACTTCGAGTTCGAGCTCGAATGGCGCGTTCCCCCACGCGGGAACAGTGGCGTGATCTATCGTGTGGCGCCGAATATGCCCGCGACCTATTTGAGCGGGCCGGAAATGCAGATTCTCGACGACGCCGGTCATCGCGATGGCCGCAATGCGTTAACGTCAGCGGGATCCAACTACGGCCTCCATGCCCCGCTCCCCGGGCATGTGAAGGGGGCGAACGAATGGAACAGTGCCCGTCTGATCGTGAACGGTACACACGTCGAGCACTGGCTCAATGGCGCGCGGGTCGTGACGTATGAATTGGGATCGCCCGACTGGGACGCCCGTCGACGGGCGAGCAAATTCGAAAACACCGACACCTATGGGCGCGCAACGCGTGGGTATCTCGTGCTGCAGGACCACGGGGATCGCGTCGCCTTCCGCAACGTCCGCATCCGGGAGCTGCCGTAAATGAGTACGAAAAGTCGCCTGTCGATCATGATGTTCCTGCAGTACTTCGTCTGGGGCTCATGGTACGTCACGATGGGGACGTACCTCGGCCAGACGCGCGGATTCAGTGATACGAACATCGGCGCGGCCTATGGCGCGATGGCGATCGCGGCGGTGGTTTCACCGTTCTTCATGGGCATCGTGGCCGATCGCTTCTTCAATAGCGAAAAGCTGTTGGCCATCCTGCATCTGGTTGGCGGTGGGCTGATGTACCTGATGGCCCAGCAGACCTCCTGGTCGGGCTTCTATGCCCTGCTGTTGGCCTATGCGTTCTGCTACATGCCAACATTGTCGCTGACCAATTCGATTTCCTTCCACCACGTCTCGGATTCCGCGCGTGACTTTCCGCTGATCCGTGTGCTCGGGACGATCGGCTGGATCGTGGCCGGCATCGTGGTCGGCAAGGTCCTGCATGCGGATGCACAGAGCACGCCGATGCTGCTCGCGGCGGGCGGCTCCGTGGCCCTCGGCCTGTTCTCCCTGATGCTCCCGGCGACGCCACCGCGTGCGGCGGGTGCGCCTTTCAGTACCCGTGATGCACTTGGCCTCGATGCCTTGCAGCTGCTCCGCCACCGGGATTTTGCGATTTTCGTATTGGGCTCCTTCCTGCTGTGCATCCCGCTGCAGTTCTACTATGCGTTCGCCAACCCGTATCTGAACGAGATCGGTGCTCCCGAGCCGGCGTTCATCCAGACCTTCGGTCAGATGAGCGAGATCGGCTTCATGCTGCTTTTGCCGTTCGCGCTGCGGAAGTTCGGCATCAAGTGGATCATGCTGATCGGCATGCTCGCGTGGGGCGTGCGCTATATCGCCTTCTCGCAGGGCGCGAACGGTCCCGTGATGGCGCTGGTCTATGCCGGGATCCTGCTTCATGGCATCTGCTACGACTTCTTCTTTGTGGCGGGACAGATCTATACCGACGAACGCGCCGGCCCGAAGATTCGGGCGGCGGCGCAGGGCTTCCTCAATCTCGTGACGAATGGCGTCGGCTACTTCGTGGGCGCCTCGGTGTCCGGCCGAGTCGTCAACACGTACGCAACCAGTACCGCCGCTGGCGCCCCTGCCCATGACTGGTTGCAGGTATGGCAAGTGGCGGGGCTCCTCGCGTTGGTGGTCTTCGCCCTGTTTCTCGTGCTCTTCCGTCCGACGGCGACCGACGCTCGCGCCGTGACCACCTCCTGATCATCGGCATGGCTGCTCCATTGTCGTCGAACGGCTTAACTGCGCGCCCCCTCATCGAAGCCTGCTGCGACTCGGTCTCGACGGCACGGGCGGCCGAACAGTTCGGCGCCGGACGCATCGAACTGTGCGGCCCTGGCGATGGGGGTACCACGCCGTCGCTCGGTGTCATGGCCCGGTGCCGCGAGGAATTGACGGTGCCGATTCACGTCATGATTCGTCCGCATACACGAGACTTCCTGTATGATGAGGACGACATCGACGTCATGGCCAATGACATCATCGCGGCCAAGTCGCTGGCCATCGATGGCGTGGTGCTCGGCCCCTTGCAGGCCAACGGCCACATTCATTCCCAGCAGCTCGCAGAGCTGGTCGCGCTGGCGCGCCCCATGAAGGTGATCTTTCATCGGGCTTTCGATCGGGTGCCGGATCAACGGATGGCACTCGACGTCCTGCTGCTCCACGGCGTCGACGGCATTCTCACATCCGGCGGCGCGCGCACCGCATTGGAAGGGGCCGAGGCCCTGCGGCGCCTGCAGCAGCAGGCGGGCGCGCGGTTAACCGTGATGGCCGGCGGCGGCGTCCGCAGCGACACCGCGCGCGATCTGGTCGCGGTGTCCCGACTTCGGGAGATTCACGCCCGGGGCACGGATCCCTCGATCATTCAGGATCTTGTGGCATCTCTCTCTCATCAACCGGATTCTGCGCATGACGCGTAGCGCACTCGTGATCCTGCTCGGCGCCGGGGGCCTGGCATCAACGCCAGTCGTCGCGCAGCCGGCCGCGCCCTCCTATGCGGTCATCCCACGGCCAGTGGTCCTGACGCCGAAGTCTGGGCAGTACACCATCACCTTCAAGACGGTCATTCAGGCGAGTCCGGCGTTCCGGCGCGTGGCGCATCGGTTCGCCCGCGATATCGCGAATCCGACCGGCCTCGATCTGGCGGTGATGCCGTTGAGCACGATGCCGACCGGCATTCGGCTGCGTCGTGTGCCGGGGATGACTGATGAAGCCTATCAGCTCGATGTGACGCCGCAGGGGATCGAGGTGGTCGCCAGCAGCGAAGCCGGTGCGTTCTATGCCCTCGAGACGGTGAAGCAGCTGCTGCCGGTCGCGATCTATCGCGACGCGCCGACCCAGCCCGTCAGTTGGACGGTTTCCGGCGTACACATCGAGGACGCTCCGCGATTCAGTTGGCGTGGCGCGCACCTCGATGCAAGCCGGCACTTCATGCCCAAGGAGTTCGTCAAGAAGTACATCGATCTGCTGGCGCGCCATAAGATGAACCGCTTCCACTGGCATCTGACGGAAGATCAGGGGTGGCGCATCGAGATCACGAAGTACCCGCGCCTTACGGAAGTGGGCTCCTGCCGCGAAAGTACGATCGTCGGCCGTCACGTGAACGACCCCGCCAAGCGCGTCTACGACGGCAAGCGACACTGCGGGTTCTACACGCAGGAGGATGTGCGTGAAGTGGTCGCGTATGCGGCGGAGCGCATGGTGACGGTGGT
>JBDKIJ010000363.1:0-2856 GCA_039797155.1 Gemmatimonadota bacterium
CACCGACGGCCAACGCGGCGAATGCCAAGGGAAATGCGGAGTGACGCATGCGAGGGGAATCCTCGTAAGGGGCAACGTCCCCGAGACCATCCGGCACCTCAGCGCGCCGGGAGACGGGGAACCCCTGAATTACGCACGCGATGGGGCGGCCGCTGAATGCGGCCGCTGATTGGGGTAGCTAAACGCGACCAATGGATCCGACCATTAATTGCCACCGCCCGTCGTGGGTGGCCTCAGCGTTTGCCGCGCGAAGGTCAGCGCGATGCGCCGACGCGTACTACGCGGGTTCCCTGCGCCGGAATCGCGATCTCGCTTGGCAGGCCGTCGGCCGCGAAGCGGATGCGCATGGCGACCTTGCCCAGCTGAAAGACCGTCACGTCGCCGTCCTGCGTGACCGTCGCCGTGGCGGACTGCGCCCCCGTGGTCAGAACAATCGGCACGCTCGCCAGCTTTGCGCGCTTGGCGAAGCCGGCAATGAACGCGGCATGCAGCACCGACGCATTGGCGAGCGGCACGATCCCCGGCATCGGGACCTGGATCGCCTGACGCGGATTCGCCTTGCCGTTGGTCGTGATCTCCACCACCAGACTGTCGCCGCGCACCGTAAAGGTGGCTTCCTGCGACGTCGTCGACGCGTTGGGTGCGATGACGCGCATGCGCAAGGGGCCGAGCGCGTTGGTGCCCTCAGCGTGGCTCCATTCGATCACGGGCGCCGCACGCATCGCGAGCGATCCCTCCATGCGATCCGCGCGGCGCGTGACGGTTTCCGTGCCCAGCGTATCGGTGCCCCGCAGATAGGCGAACGTGATGGGGCGCTGGGCCTGCGCGCTCGGCGCGACGCCAAGTAGCGGAGCGAGCAGGGCGACAAGCTTGGCCGCACGGGAGCGCATCCTGCGCATGGAGGATCTCACGATGGAGCAGCTCACGGACGAAGCGTGGTGACGAACCAGTCGGCGAGCGCACCCAGCACGTCGCGGCGGATCCGACGATCCGCGAGCGACGTGTACCCCTGCGGGGCGCCGGACGGATCGGTCAGGAAGAGATGATTCGTTTCGGGGAAATGTCGCATGGTGACGCGGCGATTCCCACCGGCGCGAAACGCTCCCGCCAGTGTGTCTGCCTGCTCGGCGGTCACCTGGCGATCGGTATCGCCCTGCAGGATCAACACCGGCTGCTTCACGCGACGTGCAGTGGCCAGCGGATCATACGCCATGAAGTAATTCATCCACCGATTGCTGCGCGCGAGTGAATCGAGGGCGGCCGGAATGGTCCGGCGCAACGAGTCCCGCTGCACGTCGGTCAGTCCTGGTGCGACTGCGATGTTGTTCGCGTTCTGATAGGTCAGGATCTGCCGACCATTCTGTGATGGACCCGCGAGCAGGGCGATCGCAGCGACGGTCGGTTCACGCATCGCGACGAGCGGCGCGATCAGACCGCCTTCGCTGTGGCCGGCGACGGCGAGTCTGGTGCCATCGACGTCCGCACGCGTGCGCAGATAGGCGAGGACGCTTTGGACGTCGTCGGCGAAATCCGCGCTCGTGGCTGAGTCGCGTGAGGATCGACCGCCACTCTCACCCACACCACGATCGTCGTACCGGAGCACGGCGATGCCTCGCCGCGCGAGCGTGTCCGCGATCTCGCGGAAGGGCGCGTAGCCCTCGACGATATTGATGCGGGAGTCCCGATCCTGCGGACCACTGCCACTCACCGTGACGACGACGGGAACCTTTGTCGAACCCTTCGGCCGCGTCAGGGTCCCCGCCAGCGTGTAGCCGCGCACGGTGGGGATCGTGACATGCTCCGCCACATAGGGAGCATCCGCGGGCGCGTCGTAGCTGATCCGCGCCGCCGTCGCGATGGTGACAGGGCTCGTGGCGCGCACCACGCGCAGCCCCTGCGCGTCGACGCGAACGTCGGTGGGTGCGCCGTCGGCGCCCCACGTGATGCGCATGGTCTGTCCTGCTACCGCAAAAAAGGTCGTGTCGCCGTTCGCGGCCACCGACGCATCAAACGTCTGTCCGCCGGCCGTCACGAAGACGGGCAAGACGCTCCGTCCCTTGGCCCGCGCATGCTGCGAGAGTAGCGCGGCATGCAGCACCGAGCTCCCGATCAGTGACACGGCGCCCGGTTTCGACACCATGGTTTGTGTGCGATTGGCCGCGGCGGTTCGCATATCCACGACGATCGAGTCGCTGCGAGGGGTGAAGCGGAGCATCTGCGCCGGCGCGGCGTTCGCGGCTGCCCCGGGAGCAAACACCTTGAGGATGAGGGCGCCCGGCACCTGATCGGTGTGCTCCTGCTCCCATTCAATGATCGGTTGCCCCTTCATCTGCTGCACGCCGCGGAAGGGCATGCCGGGGGTCACCGTTTCGATGCCCAGGGTATCGGCGCCGCGGAGATACACAAACGCTAGCGAGCGGTCGGGTATGGCCGGCTGCTGTGCGCGGGCGCCATTTGCGAGAAGGGCGGCGGCGAGGGTCAGGAAGAACGTGCGAGAGAGCGGACGCATGTCGAGCGGAGAAATGGGAGGATCGCTACACGCATAGTACCGCGACCGGTGATCTACGCGCCGCCGGACCGGGTGCTGGCGGTTGGTCCAATGAACAAGTTAGCTTGCTAACATGAAAGCCACGATCGACTTCGACCCGCTGTTGTACCGCCAACTCAAGGCTGAGGCCGCGCTGCGTGGGCGCACCCTCCGGGATATGGTGGATGAGGGAGTACGCCTCGTGCTCGGGACCCCCCGGACCGCCGTGGTGCGCGAGCAATCGCCCCCCTACCTCGGTGCCCTTCGGGATTTTGCTGATCGGGCACAGGGCGGGCACGATCTCGACGCCGTGCGGGCGAGTGTCGACG
>JBDKIJ010000364.1:0-3151 GCA_039797155.1 Gemmatimonadota bacterium
CGGCCTCCGCTCGAGCGGCGTCCATTCCAACGGCTACACGCTCGTGCGCCGCATCGTCAAGGATGCCAAGCTCTCGTATACGAAGAAGTACGCCGAACTCGGCGGCAAGCGCCTGATCGACGTGCTGCTCGAGCCGACGCGCATCTACGCCAAGCAGGTGATCGGGCTCCTCGACACGCTCGGGAAGAAGCGCGACCTCGTGTCGGGCATGGCGCACATCACCGGCGGCGGCCTGCCCGGCAATGTCTGCCGCGCGCTCGGCAGCGATGTCGACGCGGTCGTCTCGTCGGCCACCTGGGACCCGCACCCGGTCTTCCCGTTCCTGCAGAAGCACGGCGGCGTCGAGACCGAGGAGATGTTCCGCGTCTTCAACATGGGCGTCGGCTACACCATCATCGTGCGCCGCGAGGGCGCGTCGACGGTGATGAAGGCGCTGAGGAAACTCGGCGAGGAGCCGCTCGTGATCGGTGTCATCGAGAAGGGCAAGGGCGACTGCAGGGTCGTCTGATCCGGGCGTCCCTGCTGCCCGCGACCAAGCGCCTTCCGGTCAGGGGCCCGCGCAAGTCTGGCCAGCGCAGACGGTTGGCCATGCGCTCCCCGCGGAGGAGGCATGAGTACGCGGAGGATTTGGAGCTTCGGTATACGAAAGGAGGAATCTCCTCGAATTCGGTCCATGGCGCTGCGTACACCCTTGCTCCCGGTGTGGAAGCCGGTGTGTCAGTCGATCACGAAAGGACCGTTCCCATGGAGTCGAAGTGCGGATGGTGTGTGTCTCGCGACAGCAGGGAAGCTCCCGTTGCAGCTCGGCTCGCGGCGTGGGTCGCGGTCGCCGTCTTCGCCACGCTGCACGGTGCTTCTCTCGCGCATGCGCAGTTGCAGCCCGCGCCTGCGGGGAGCGCCGTTTCGGGGGTCATGTATCTACCTGGCGACCTCGAGAGGCCGGTGAGCGCCATCGAGAACGCCGCGGGGTTGTTCTCGAGCGCGGGCTTTCAGGTGGCGGATAGCTACCTCCTCCGGCGATCCGACGGTTCGTGGGAAGCGTTCGGGGCACCGCTCGGGGCGGCGTGTCGTCCGCCGACCGGCGCATTCGTTCAAGCGAGTGCATGCGGGATCTTCACGGCCTACCGCCGAGCGGATGGATCGGTCCTGACCAACCGTCCGCCAGGAGTGGCGATCCCCGCCGATGCGTGGTCGGACATCTCGGCGCACGCGCTCGGGGGCGCGGGCGTGACGATGAACGGCCAGGTGCGGGCGTGGGGCTCCAACGCCGGCCATGTCGCCTCGATGACCGGCAAGTTCGCCGATGTCGAGGCTTCCAACAGCGCGGTGGTTGCCCGAACGGCAGCGGGCACCCTCGTGGCGGGCGGGTTGTTTCCGTTCGCGATCCCGAGCGGCGCCTTCGTCGAGCACAGGCTCGCCCTCCTCGGAGGTCCGAACCAGGCCGGGTACCCGACCTGCATCGCTCGCAGGGCGGACGGCACGATCGAGTTGATCGGTCAGAACAGCGCGCCCGCGAGCTTCCGATCGCGTGCCTACACGCGCGTGCGTGCGAGTTGGGCGGGTTTCTTCGGGGGAGTCGATCTCGTGGGCGACGCGTGGATCGGCGGCGGTTCGGTCGACCGTCGCATCGAGGGGCCGTTCGTGGACATCGCGCTCGGTGGGCGATCCCTGCTGGGGCTCCGTGCGGATGGGCGCGTGGTCGTGGAGCTCAAGGGGACGGGCGCTGCGCTCAGCATGCTGGAGAACGCGGCCGACAGCCCCACCGGGCCGCGGTTCGCGCTTGACGAGCTGCGACGGCCGATCGCCCTCTTCACCCTCGGCGGTCAGTATGTTCCCGCGGAGTTCGGTCACTTCGCGGATGGAACGGTCCGACTGATCGGGGGAGGATCGACGCCGTCCTTGACGGGCGTGATGGGACCCGATGGAGTCATCGCGCGGGACGTGGTCGCGTGTTCGCCGATCCTCGCCCGCGACCGGGCGGGCGCGCTCATCATGAGGCTGCGTGACGGAACCCTCCGTTCCATCGTCATGAGCGAGCAGCCTGGCGCGCTGCCGTACCGCGTTCCCTCGGGGCGCTTCCGCGAGTTCGTGGGGGAGTCGCTGATCAATGGAGTGCGCAGGTTGCACGCCATCGACGAAGCCGGAGGTCTGGTCGCATGGGATCCCGCATCGATGAACCCCGTGTTGAGCGTGGTGATCCCGAATTGCGAGAGCGCGTCGGGACAGTTCATGCGCGACTGGCTCTCCTCGGCTCCCTTCGCAGTCAGCGCGACCGCGGCGAACGGCGTGCGCTCGTGCATCGGATCCGCAACCGATGGAGTGTGCAGCGTGCCAGCCGACGTCACCGGCCCCGTACGGCTGACTCGGCGGAATGGATTCGGCACCCGAGCGAACGGATCAGTGGCCCGTTGGGGATTCACGGCGGGTCTCGTGCCGGCGCCACCGGTAGAGCCCTTCGTCGAGTTCGGGGTCGATGACTTCAACCCCAGCGAGATGGTCAACCCGTGGTTCGTGGGCCGTCGCGCCAACGGCCAGGTGTGGGTGGGGGCCGAACCAACGGTGCAGCCACCGCCATACACGCTCAACGACCCCGCCTTCACGGCCAATGACGTCGTGCAGGTGATGTCGCAGTGCACGGTGCGCGTGGGTGCGCATGACTGCGACGGCGACGGAGTTCTTGACTGGGACGAGATCGTTGGCGCGGGCGCCGCGGGCGACTGCAACGACAACGGGGTTCCGGACGAGTGCGACATCGCGGCAGGTGCGCCGGACGGGAACGCGAACGGAATCATCGACTCCTGCGAACCGCCGCCGCCCGGTGACCTCGATGGCGATGGCCTCGTGAACGCGCAGGACCTCGAGATCCTCGTGTCCGCGTGGGGAAGCCCCGCACCGGGAGCGGCGGACCTCAATGGCGACGGCGTAGTCAACAGCATCGATCTGGCAGTGCTGCTGGCGTCCTGGAGTCGATGAGTTGTGGCGGGTCGGAGGCGGCGGCAACGCGTCGCCGAGGTGTTTGCGCCCGACCCCGCCGCCGCAGACTCGGCGGGGATTGCGCGGCTCAGAACTCGCCGCGCAACCGTTTCTTCTCGCCTTCGCGCTTCTTCGCCTCGATGCGCCGCTCGACGCTGCCGCGCGTCGGCTTCGTCTT
>JBDKIJ010000365.1:0-5975 GCA_039797155.1 Gemmatimonadota bacterium
TAGCCCTTCGACGTCAGCAGCTCGGCCACGAGTGGCACGCGCTCCTGCAGCGGCAGGGCTTCCAACACCGGACCCGCCTCCTCGGCGAGCCGGGACCACTCCGATTCGAGCACCGCTTCGACCGCCGCATCGCCACGCTGGCTGCGCAGCGCATCAAGCGCCGCCGATAGCACCTGCACGTAACTGCGCGGAAAGAGCGCCTCGCCGGCCGGGGTCAGGGAATACGTGTAGACAGGGGCGCCCACACCGCGCACTTCGCGCTGGAATCGGACCAATCCGTCCTCTTCCAAGGCCTTGAGATGCCGGCGCAGCGCATTGGCGGTGAGCCCGAACTGCTCCCCCAACTCGTGCGCCGAGAGCGGCTGCGCCTTCTTCAGCGCCACCAGCAACTCGGCCCGCACGCCACGGAATCCACCCAACGCTCCGACCACGTCCTCCATGTGGGATAATGTAGATCGGATTTCCGTCTTCGTCAACGAAACCGTTGACGAATTGCATTCCATTTCGTGATGTGGCGTGCTCTCCGCGGCGCATTAAACTGTTGGGATTGCTGCGACTTCCCCTTTCGACCGCCATGATTGGACCTGTTGCCGTCGCTTCCCTTGTCTTGCTGGTCGGCGTGTTCGCCCTCATCCGGGGGCAACGACTCAGCCAGAAGGCGGCAGTGCGCGACGGCCTGTCCCGGTTTCGGGACTCAACCGGCGGGCGGTACCCGGAGACGCTGATTTCGGCCCTCTTCGGTTATGTGGCCGAGCGCCATGGGGCGTCCGAGCCTACGACGGTGGTCAAGCTTGGGGACGATCTGGCGACGGTTCACGGTCTCGCTGATCTGGACCTTGAGGACGCCGTTTTGGTGATCACCGACCGGAGCGGGGTGCGGATCCCGTCGGTGGCCGACCTCGAGGAGATGAAGCAGACTGTCCGAACCGTGGGTGATCTGCTGGAGTTTCTCGAGCCGTATTTCATTCCGAACGTCATGCGCGACTGACATGGTGTTTGTCGCTTTGATGCGCGCAATCTGGTTCGTTGCTGTCGCGGTATTAGTGGCCGCGTGCGGTGGGGGGCGCCACGATTGGGATGTAGCCCCCCGTCCGGTCGACCCCGAGAAATATGCGGTGCCGGTGCACGTCGGGGCGCGGATCTCGGGGGTCACCGATGCCGACCTCGCCGCGCTGTGGGCTCGGCAGATCATGGTGCCGGTGGCGGGGATCGCCCGCGAATCGCTGCGCGATCACTTCATGGCGGCACGCGACGGCGCCCGCACCCATCATGCGATCGACATCCTCGCCCCCAAGTCGACGCCGGTGCTGGCTGCGGACGATTGCGTCATCGGACGCCTGAGCACCGGCGGGATCGGGGGGATCGTGATCTATGCGACCGATCCGGATCAGCGGTTCGTCTATTATTACGCGCATCTCGATCGGTATCGGCGCGGGTTGGCCGTCGGCGACCGCATCGCGAAGGGCTCCGTGATCGGCTACGTTGGAACGACGGGGAACGCCTCGGAAAAGACGCCCCATCTGCACTTCCAGGTCATGAAGCGCGGCGCGGGGCGTGCCTGGTGGAGTGGCGTCCCGATCAATCCCTATTCGTTCTTCGCCCTCGACGGCGCCCGACTTCTGTCCCAATCCGCATGGCCATGACCGGCAAGGAGCGCGCAGCGCTCCGCAGTGAAGCCCATCACCTCTCCGTACAGGTCCACATCGGCCACGCGGGGCTCACCGACACGGTGCTCCGCACCATCGACGACGTGCTGCGGACCCGGGAATTGGTGAAGTTGCAGGTGGCCAAGGCGGGCGAATTGTCGGCCAAAGCGGCCATGCAGCAGGTCACGGAGGCGCTCGGCGCGGAGGCGGTGCAGGTCATTGGCCGCACCCTCACGATCTATCGCGAAAACCCGGAGTTGCCCCGCGGCGAGTTGCCGCCGTGGCGGCGGTGAGGTGGTCCGAGTATTTTCTGACGCATCAGTCCATTCTTTCTTCCGGTCGCGTCTGACCCGAGCCAGGATCCCATGCCCTACGTCATCACCGAAGCCTGCATTTCCGTCAAGGACAAGTCCTGCGTGGATGTCTGCCCCGTGGACTGCATCTACGAGGGTGAGGATCAGCTCTACATCCACCCCGACGAGTGCATCGATTGCGGCGCCTGCGAGCCGGAGTGCCCGGTGACGGCGATCTTCCCCGAGGAAGACGTCCCCGTGCAGCTCAAGAGCTTCATCGGCAAGAACCGCGAGGCCTTCACGAGCGACAATCCGCCGGGACGTCCGACGCGCTGATCTCGTCGCGCGTGCCGGACAACAGAGGGGCGGGATGCCGATTAGGCGTCCCGCCCCTTGGCGTTTCCTGACGCGAGGTGTGGCCGTCTGTGTCCGTCTGTGGTAATCAGTTCATGATCGCCGGCTCACGCACGACGGTTCGGCGTCACACCATCGACCAGCCGTAGCGCTGCTTGAGATAGAAAGCCACGATCAGCGCCACATACTGCAGCAGCGTGCTCCGCTCGCTCCAGATCGCTTCCGCCCAATCATGCTGGCCGCTCGTGCTGCCGGCCGGCGGGCGCCCGAACCAGCGCGGCGTCCGCGCCTTGTAGTCGAGATACTCCTGGCCGAAGATCGACTCCAGCACGCCCTCTTCGTAGCGCACGATCAGCGTGTACTCGATCGCGAACACCAGCGTCGCCACCGGCAGGAACCAGAAGACGCCACTGACGACCGTGAACCCGATCCACGCGAGGAAATTCCCGACGTAGAGCGGATTGCGGCACCACGCGAAGGCCCCATAGGTCACCAGGCGCTGCACGTCGCGCGAACGCCGACGCGTCACGGTGCCGGCGGCCGCCACCCCCGCCGTGCGCACCAGTTCGCCCAGCAGCACCAACAGCAGCCCCGCCGTCCACGTCATCGACGTTTGCGCGCCGGGCATCAGCAGGGGAACCGCGAGGAATGGGACCGGCAACCACCCACGATTGCGGAACAGCACCTGGCCGATGCGTGCCGCGGTGGATTGCTCGGCAGCAGAAATGGTGGTCGTCACGATGGGTTCACTCGAAACAGTCACGGGACAGGATCGCGCGTCGTCCCGAACGGCCACTCAGGGCACGTCAGGCAACGTCGCCAGAAAGTCGGATAACGCATGCGTGGTGGCGGCCGGTCGTTCCAAACACGGGACATGACCGGCCCCCGCAATGATTTCCAGGCGAACGCGGGCCGCTGGTGGGAGCGCCTCCGCAATCGCCCGGGCTTCCTTGATGGGCGTCAACACGTCCTCGTCGCCCACCAGCACGAGTGTGGGAACGGTAATCGTCGCGAGGCTTGGCCGTGAGTCCGGCCGGTCACGCAGGGCCTGCAGCGCCCCGATCACCCCCGCCACTGACTGGCGCGCCATCATCGAGCGCAATCCGGCCAGGACCTCGGGATGACGGGTCCGGGTCGAGCTTCCCACCGTCCCCGCGAGGAGCGTGTCGACAATCGCGCCGACCCCTTGGCGCCGAACCAGAGCAATCTGCTCATCACGCCGTGCCTTCCCCTCTTCGCTATCCGGGCCACCCCGTGTATCACAGAGCATCAGCGCCTCGACGCGCGACGGATGCCGCCGCCAGAGCGCCATCGCCACATAGCCCCCCATTGAGAGCCCACACACGGCAGCCCGGGCAAGGCCCAGGTGATCCAGCAGCGCCACGACGTCATCGGCGTATTGCTCCACCGAGTGCGGCCCGTGCGTGGACGACAAGCCGAATCCGCGGCCATCCGGCGTAATGCAGCGCACCTGACTCGACAGCGCGGCCCGCTGCGCCGCCCAGAGCGCCCGATCATGCGGGAAGCCGTGGAGGAAGACCACCGGCCGCCCACGTCCGAGGTCCTCGTACCCGATCTGGAATCCGCGCAGTTGGGCAATCATGCGCTTAGCCGGGTGGGGCGCCGTCTGACGCCTCGGGGAGCGGTGAGGGGATCGCCCCGTCGGCCAGCAGCGCCGCTTCGCGCGCATTTTCGCGTTCCGCGATCATTCGCACCGGCACCAACACCGCCGCCGTGAATGGCACGGCAACCATCAGCCCGAGGAAGCCAAAGACTAAGGTCATCAGCGTCTGCGCGACCAGCGTGATCGCCGGCGGGAGATCCATCTCCCCGCGCATCAGGAACGGGATCAGCAGGTTGTTCTCGAGGAACTGGATCCCCCAATACGCGACCGCGACCGCCAGCGCCTTCTCCGGGGAGTCGGTAAACCCCATGAGCACCGCCGGCACGGCACTCAGGATCGGGCCCACCGTCGGAATGAACTCCATCAGCCCGGCGATGAACCCCAGCGCGAACGCTGCCTTCACGCCGAGGAGGAGCAGCACGGTCATGCTCACCAGCCCGATGACCAGCATGGCGATGAGTTGCGTGACGAGCCACTTCCGCAGCACGGTGGCGATCTCCGCCAGCACACGGCGCGTCTGTGGCCGGGCGTGCGCCGGGACCAACGCCAGCAGCCAGCCGCGATACACCTCCGGTTCCGCGGCGATGTACATCGCGAGAAACACCAGCAACACGAAGCCGGTGATCGCGGCGACCGTGTTCGACACGAAGGAGAACAGGTATTTCGCCGCCCCCTGCGCCAGCTGACGGAGGCGCTGTGTGAGGGCGTCGCTCGGGTCCGCGGCCACCGGTGCCGGGGACGCGGCCGACACCGTGCCACGGCCGGCCCCCGTGGAATCCGTAGCACCGGCGCCCGAGGGCGTCGAGGCCACCGTGGCGGGGGCGGTCAACAGCGACCCGACCATGCCCTGGCCGTTCCGGTCCACCCAGCGCTGGACCTTGCGGAGCGCCTGCGGGAATTCCCGCTGCAACTCCTTGCCCTGCTGAATCAGCGTGGGCGCCGACCAGGCCAGCGTGCCGCCTATGGCGCCAAGTGTGCTCACGACGATCAGGACGGCCCCGACCCCACGGCGGATCCGGAAGCGCTCGAGGTAGTCGACGCCGCTTGCGATCGCGACCCCGAACAACGACGCGAGAAACACCAGAAACACGAGGGAACTGACAGACCAGAGGAGCTGCAGCCCGTACCAGACCGCCAGCGCGACCAGGGCCACGCGGGCGATGTCGGCCGTCTGCCAGCGCGGCGGCAGCGCGCGGCGCACATCCTCGGGAAGGGGCGGTCTGACCATGTGCCGTGAAACTAGCGCGCAGGACGGGGGAGGGGACAGCGGCCGCCGTCCATGGTTACCTTTCGAGTACTCATGTCATCCCCGCTGCCCCTGTATCTCGACACCGCGGACACCGTAGACCGCTTCCTTGCCAGCCTCCACGGGACCCGGGCGATCGCGCTCGATACCGAAGGCGCGAGCTTCCATCGTTTCGTCGACCGGATCTACCTGCTGCAGCTGTCGACGGATGCGCACGAGGCCATCATCGATCCGTTGCCGATCGGGACGCCGTCGCGACTCGGTGCGCTGCTCGAGGATCCGCAGGTGGAAGTGATCCTGCACGACGCGGATTACGATCTGCGATTGCTGCATCAGGACTACGGGTGGCGGGTGACGAATCTCTTCGACACGCGCGTCGCCGCGCAGTTGCTGGGCTTGCGGGCGTTCGGATTGGCCGCGCTTCTCGAACAGTTCTTCGGCGTCAAGCTCGACAAGAAGCATCAGCGGGCCGATTGGAGCATGCGTCCACTCACCGCCGACATGCTCGATTATGCCGCGCAGGATACGCGCCATCTGTTGGCGTTGCGCGAGCGCTTGCGTGCCGAGCTCGAGCAGAAGGGGCGGTGGCACTGGGCGCAGGAGGAATTCGCGCGCGCCGAAGGCACGCGCTGGGAACCGGAGAACGGCGACGGATTCCTTCGGCTCAAGGGGGCGCGCGACTTGACGCGTCGCGAGTTGGCGCGTCTGCGGGAGCTGGTGCGGTGGCGCGATGGCATTGCCGCCGAACTCGATCGCGCCACGTTCCGCGTGGCGGGCAACGAGGTGCTGCTCGATCTGGCGCGGTCGGCGCC
>JBDKIJ010000366.1:0-4640 GCA_039797155.1 Gemmatimonadota bacterium
CATCCCACTCTTCGGGAATTGGACGCAGGCATCGCGCGCCGGCCAGACCGATACAACCGACTTTGCGCGCGATCTGCTCAATTCCGTCGAGCCCTACGGCATCCTGGTCACGGTGGGGGACAACGACACGTTCCCACTGTGGTACGCGCAGGAAGTCGAGGGCATTCGTCAGGACGTGATCGTGGCGAACACGTCGCTCATGAATACCGATTGGTATGTACGACAGATGATCCGGACCCCAGTGCGCGAGTATGACGCCGCCAAGGGGCCGGCGATCTACAAGGATCGGGCGTGGCCGAAGCCCTCGGGTTCGCCGGTCAAGATGACGTTCGACGAGGCCGATGCCCTACCGCTCGCGATCCCCACACCGGAGAACGCGGCGTTCCAGCATGGCGAGATCGTGGCGCAGCCGCGGTTGCCGCAGCTGATGAAGGCCGATCAGCTGGTGTATTTCATGATCCGCGATGTCTTCCCGGGTCGCCCGATCTACTTCAGCCGGACCGCTGGCGGGTATCCGTATGAACTGGGACTCGAGCGGTATGTGGTCACGCAGGGGATGGCGAAGAAGCTGATGCCGGCCCAGGTGGTCCCCGGCGGTGACATCGTACCGATTCAGGGCGAAGGGATGGTGGACGCCCGGCGCTCCTACGATCTCTGGTCACAGGTGTTCACCGCGACCAAGTCGCTCGCCGCGCGCAACGGTTGGGTGGACGACGCGTCGGTCGGCATCCCTGATCTCTACGTGATCAGCGGTGTCACGCTGGCCGAAGCGCTGGCTACTGCGGGCCAGCCCCAGCTGGCGGACTCGGTGTATCAGTCGTCCAAGGCGATTGCCACGGCGATGCGCCGAGACAAGGTATTCGGCTTCGATCGGCAGCCGGCGCTCCCGGCGTCGCTGCTCGGGGATACGGCCACAACGAAGACGGCGCCGACCAGCCCCGACTCGAAGTAAGGGTTCGAGACCCCGCGGCCCATGTGGACCATGCTCTGGCTGCTGAGCATATCGGCTCAGCAGTCACTCCCGATGAGTCGCACCGACTCGACCGGTGCGGTCCGTGGTCAGGTTACCGACGCCTCAACGCGCGCGGCTGTTGAGGCCGCGCGCGTGGTTGTTCAGGGGACACGCCGCGGCACACTGACCGATGACGCCGGCAGGTTCCAGCTCGATGGCCTGCCGGCTGGCGCTGTCCGCCTCGCGATCTCGCGCGTGGGATATCGCGAAGAGATCCGGGAGGTGCGTATCGAAGCCGGTCGCACGGTCACCGTCGATGTCGCATTGTCGACGTCGGAAACGCAGCTGGCGACGGTGAAGGTCGCCGCTGAAGCGACGGAGCGCGCGCAATTCCGCTTGTCACCCAATAGCGGCGTGATCACGGTGCGTGGCGAGTCGGTCAAGCGAGTGCCCGTGATCGGCGAACCGGATGTCCTGCGCGTCGTACAATTGCTCCCTGGTGTCGTCGCGACAAACGACTTCACCGCCGGATACAATGTGCGCGGTGGTGAAAGCGATCAGAATCTCGTGCTGCTCGACGGGTTTCCGCTCTACAATCCGTTTCACCTCGGCGGGCTCTTCGGCACGTTCATCGACGAGACGGTCGGTGAATTCGAGCTGATCCCGGGCGGCTTTCCCGCGCGTTACGGCACACGCCTTTCGAGCGTGTTGTCGGTCGTACCCAAGGCGGAGGCGCGTTCGGGCGTCCACGGTTCGGCGTCGGTCTCCCTGTTGGCCAGCACGCTGGCCCTCGGAGGCACGGTGCGCGGTCGCACCAGCTGGAACCTGGCTGCGCGACGCACATACGCCGATCGATTCGTGTCGCTCTTCACCGACAACCAGCTGCCCTACTACTTCACGGATACGCAGGGCCATCTCCGACATCAGTTCGAGAACGGCGGGACCCTCGCGGTGACGGGATATTGGGGGAAGGATGTGCTGGATGCGGCGCTCGCGAACTTCGGCGATTCGACGCAAGCCGGTGGCGGTGCGCTGCTCTTCGACTGGGGGAACCGGCTGCTCGGTGTCTCGTACACGCATCCACTGACGCGGCGGATGGGCGGAGATTCGGCGCGCGTGATGCAGCGCCTCTCCTATACGGGCTTCGGGACCACGCTCGATCTGGGCAGTGGAACCCTGCGCTTCACCAACCGCCTTCGCGAAGGGCGTGCTTGGGGCGAGCTGACGCGCTGGAAGGGACACCACGAAACCCTCGCCGGCTACGAATGGTCGAGCTACCGCACCCGATTCGATGTCGATGCGGCGGCGGCAGGCACCCCGGGCATTCTCGCCCTCGATCTGGGACCGTCGGCCTTCAGTACCTATCTCGACCACACCGTTCGCACTGCACAGGTGGCCGCGCGGTTCGGCGTGCGAGGCGAGACCGTTACCAGCACCGGATGGCGCCAGCTGTCACCGCGCGTCTCCGTCAAATGGTTTGCGCGCAAGGATCTCGCACTGACGCTTGCCGGGGGCCGGACCACGCAGTGGACACCGGCGCTCCGCAATGAGCAGGCGCCTGTGCGGGTGTTCGACTTCTGGCTGGTCAGCAATCGGGCAACACCGGTGGCGGAAGCTTGGCAGGGCGTCGCCGGCGTGGAGCGCTGGTTCGGCGCATCGCAGTTCATTCGCGTCGAGAGCTGGGTCAAGCAGTATGCGAATCTGCCGGCCTCGAATCTGTTCAACGATCCGGACGTCTTCGGCGACGAATTCATCACGACGACCGGGCGCTCCTACGGCACGGACGTCCTGCTGCGACAGCTGGAGAGTCGGCGACTTTCCGGCTGGTTGGCGTACTCGTACGCTGTCAGCTGGCGCGACGGTCCCGACGGACGCTTCGCGCCGGTGCAGGATCGACGGCACAACCTCAACGTGGTGTCGTCGTGGCGTCCAGGCGGCCGGTGGAGTTACGGCGCGCGAATGGGACTGGGGACCGGGACCCCATTCACCGATGTGGTCGGTCAGTTGGTTCGTCGACGCTATGATCCGATCGCGAACACGTTCAGCACCGGCAATCTCCCCGTTCAGCGCGAGCCCATCGGCGGTGCGCGGAACGCCGCGCGCTTTCCGCTTGTCCAGCGGCTCGACCTGAGCGCCACGTATGCGCGACCGGGACGTCGGAGCTGGGCCCCCTACGTCTCGCTCATCAATGCGTACAACGCGCGGAACGTCTTCACGTACGTGTTCGACTACACGAGCAATCCGCCCACGCGTACGGCGTATTCGCAATTTCCGCTGCTCCCCACCTTCGGCCTCACGGTGAGCTGGTGATGGCCCGCCGCACGTCATGGGGCACGATCGCCGTCGTGATATTGGGGGGACTGCTGATGGCCGGCTGTGAACTGTCGGCGGTCACGGTGGCGACGCCGGCGCCGTCTATCGTGGTGCACGGCGTCCTCAATCCGGACGCCGACGAGCAGATCATTCTCCTTGAGTCGTCCCTCACCGGCCGAGTCCAGATCGATTCGTCCGTGAAGTACGATGCGGCCGATCCGATCCGGACCGCCGGTGGCTCGCCCATCTCCGGCGCCGATGTCCGTCTCCGCACGGACGATGACACCGTCGGGGTCCGTGCCCGCGAGACCCTCACGATTCGCGGCGGCACCGGACGCTACACGATCCCACGCGCCGCACTCGCTGTCCGTCCGGGGCAACGCTATCGACTCACAGTCCGCACCGCCGATGGTCGCACCGTGACGGGAGAAACGACCGTCCCCGCCGCGCCCCCCGACTGGATCGCTGGGCGCGCGACGGTGCCCGTGCCGGTGTCCTTCCTGCGCGATCGCGACACGCTGCGCCTCGCGTGGACCGCCGTCGCCGGAGCGCGCACGTATGCGGTGCGTGTCGAGACCCCCTTCGGTCCATGGGCCCTGCTCTCCGACAGTCTGCAGTTCGCGCTCGCGGGCACGCTGCGCAACTTCTTTGCTCCGGGTTTGCCCTCGGTGTTTCTCCCCGGGTTTCGGCAGACGCTCACCGTCACCGCCGTCGATCGGAACTTCTACGACTACAATCGATCCGGGAACGATCCGTTCGGTGGAACCGGATTGATTTCGAGTGTGCGTGGCGGCCTCGGGCTGTTCGGTAGCGTGGTCGTGCTCGTTCGCCGGGACGTGAACGTTGCGGCCGCCGATCGCTTCCCCATCGACGCGGCCTGGACAGGCGTCACCGCCTCGGGGCAAGCCGTGACCTTCGACCTCTGGGTCGATGTCGCCGATGTGAGCGCGTCATCGCTGACGGGGCGCCAACGCACTCCTGAACGGTTTGTGCTGGGGATTCAGCAGGGGGAGACGGTGCGTCTCGCCATCCTGTCCACGCCCTCGCGCGCCGATACGGCTGCATATTTCGTTGGACGACTGGCTGGCGATTCGCTGGTGGGGAGTTGGGATCGACGATTCGAAACGTCGCTCCCGCCGACGCTCCGTCGCCGTCCGCGTTCCTGATCGACGCCTTCGCTCACCCGACTCTTCATGCGCTCTCCGATCGCCATTCGCCTCGCGACGCTGCTCGTTGCCACGCCGGTTCTTGTGCATGCCCAGATGGGCGGGTTCCGCGGCAGCACACCGATCAAGCCTGGCGAGTCCTGTCCGCCCGGCATGACCGAAATCCGGCCCTTGCAGTGTCAGGCACCGCAGGCCCCGGCACCGAGCAT
>JBDKIJ010000367.1:0-3486 GCA_039797155.1 Gemmatimonadota bacterium
GCGGCTAGATTCCCCCCATGGAACGACTGTCTCGACGGGGGAGGACGCTGGCGTCTCTCCTCGCGCTAGCGGCGCTGGGTCCCGCGCTGCCGACCGGCATCCCGCCACTGGGCGCGCAACCGGCACGAACGGAGCTGGTGATTGCGGCCACCACGGATGTCCATGGCCGTCTCCGCGGGTGGGACTACTACGCCAATCGTGCGGAGCCGCGGAACTCGCAGGCGGCGGCGGCCACCATCATCGACTCGGTGCGCGCCGCCCATCCGGGACGCGTGGTGCTCGTGGAGGCGGGGGACATCCTCCAGGGGAACCCCCTCCTGTATGTCGCGGCCAAGGTGGCGCCGCCACCGGTCCATCCGGTGATCGCCACGATGAACGTCATGCAATACGACGCGGCGGTTCTGGGGAACCACGAGTTCAACTACGGCGTCCCCTTCCTGCGGCAGGCGATCGCCAAGGCGGCCTTCCCGTTCGTGGCCGCCAATGTGCGCGATGCCAAGGGGGCACCCTTCGTGGCCCCGTATACGATCGTGCAGCGTCAGGGCGTGCGCGTGGCGATTGTCGGCGGCACAACGCCCGGCTCCATGATCTGGGATCGCGACCACCTGCGCGCGGCCGGTCTGACCGTGTCCGACATCGTCGCCGGCGTGAAGAGCGCGGTCACGAGCGCGCGACGTGGTCGCGCCGATGTCGTGGTCGCGCTGCTGCATTCGGGGCTCGACGAGCCGGCCACCTACGATACGTTGGCCACGGGACTTCCCGGCGAGAACGTTGCGGCACGCGTCGCCCGCGAAATCCCCGGGCTTGATGTCGTGGTCTTCGGCCATTCGCATCGCGAAGTCGTGGATACGGTCATCGGCAACGCGCTGGTGATCCAACCGCGCAATTGGGCCGGGAGCGTCGGTCTTGCCGCCCTTTCTCTCGAGAAACAGGGACGGCGGTGGCGCGTGGTCGCGCGTCGTGGTCAGCGGGTGCTGGTCACGAATCACGCCGAGAAGGCGGAGGTGCTCGCCGCGTCGGCGACGACACACCAGAAGACGGTGGACTGGGTGACGCGGGCGATCGGACGGACCGGCGTCACCTGGCGTGCCGACAGCGCGCGCGTGGTCGATGCGCCGATCAGCGACTTTGTCGCCGAAGTGATGCGCCGCGAAGGGCAGGCCGATCTGGCAGTGACGTCGGCGTTCTCCCTCGATGCGACGATCCCCGCCGGGGAGATCACGCGCGCCCAGATGGCCCGCCTCTATCCGTATGACAACACCCTCCGCGTCATCCGCATCAGCGGGTCACAGCTTCGGGACTATCTCGAACACGCCGCGCGCTACTTCCGCACGCTCAACCCCGATGGGTCGGCACCTGCCGGGGGCCTGATCGATCAGAGCATCGCCGGCTACAACTTCGACATGGTGAGTGGGGCGGCGTACGTCATCGACGTGACGCGTCCCGTGGGCTCGCGCATCACGACGTTGACCGTCAAAGGGCGTGCCGTACAGCCGACCGACTCATTCTCCCTGGCGGTGAACAACTATCGGCAGGCGGGCGGTGGGAACTACGCGATGCTCGCCGGCGCACCGGTGCTCTATCAGCGCGATACGGATATCCGGCAGTTGCTGATGGACGAGCTGGAACGGGTGCAGCAGCTCGATCCCGCGCGCTACGCCGAGACGAATTGGCGGCTTGAACCCGCCGCCGCTCGCGCCATCGCCTATGACGAACTCCGGCGCGGCCGCGCCGCCGAAGCGGGTGGCCGTGCTCCGACGAGCGGGAATGCGGCTCCAGTACCGAGTGCGTCGGTGGCGCGCGCAGGACAGGATACGGCGGGCGCGCTGCGTCAGGCTCCGCGGGCGCCGTCGCGACTCGGTGCGCCGGTCGCGATGGTCAACGGCAAGCCGGTCCTGCGCGTGATCGCCATGAGCGATTTCCATGCGCAACTCCCCCCGCGCATCGAAGGTAATGACCGTGCAATGGGTGGCGCGGTGGCCCTGTCGGCCGCGTTGCGCCAGGCGCAGCGCGAGTGCGCCCCGCCCGCATGCGTCAGCGTGGTGGTCGATGCCGGGGACATGTTCACGGGAACCCCTGCGTCCGATTGGGATGGTGGACGCCCCACCGTAGCCGTGATGAACCGCTTTGACGTGGTCGCCGGTGCGCTGGGGAATCACGAATTCGACTTCGGTCAGGATACGCTGCGGCAGCGTATCCGCGATCTGCGCCATGCCGTGCTGGCCGCCAACGTGCGCGGTCCCGATGGCCAACGCCCGGCCTGGCTTCGCGCCGATACGATGGTGGTGCGCAACGGGCTGCGCATTGGCATCATCGGGGCGGCCGGGACGCATACCCCGTCGACCGCCAGCAAGCGCAAAGTGGGGGCGTTGCGGTTCCTCGATCCCGTCCCGGTGTACGTAGAACGGGCGCGCGCGCTGCGCGCCGCGGGGGCGCAGGCGATCGTGTTCGTCTTGCATGATGGTGGACGCTGCGACGGCCGCGGGTGCAGCGGCGGCGGACTGTCGATTGGCGAGCGTCTCGCGAAGTTGGGGGCGGATCGTCCCGATGTGTACGTGATGGGACACGCCCATGTGAATCTCACCTTCGACCTGTCGGGAATGCCGGCGGTCGAGCCGACGTCGAACGGACGGGCGCTCGCGGTCGTTGACGTCCCGGTCGGCGGTGGTGCCCCGGCGCACATGGAGATCCGGTCGGTCGCCGCCTCGCGCACCGAGAATGCCGATGTGGCGGTCGATTCGATCGTGCGTATGGCCACCGCGCGCAGTGCGACCAAGGAACAGCAGGTGGTGGCGACCCTCGCGGCCGCCATGACCCGGACGGAACCACAGGGAACGCTTGGCAACTTCGTCGCGGATGCCATGCGTGTCATCGGTGATGGCGACATCGGGCTCTGGAACAACGGCGGCCTGCGGGCGGATCTCCCCGCGGGCACGGTGCGCTTCGGGGATCTGCACAGCGTGACCCCCTTCGGCAATACGCTGGTCCGTGTACGCGTTCGCGGTAGCGATCTGTTGCGATTGTTCGAAGAACAGATTGATCGCGGGCGACCGAATGCGCACATCAGTGGTGCCGTGGTGACCTACGATCCCGCGCGGCCGGCCTCACAGCGTGTGGTGCAGGCCGTCGATGCCTCTGGCGTGCCGATCGATCCGAATCGGACGTATCGCGTAGTGCTGAACGACTTCATGTGGGAGGGCGACGAGGAGCGCCGGTGGGCGCAAACGCCGGTTGCCGCCGAATATCTCGCCATTCGGGATTCCGATGCGCTGGCGGCCTATCTCCGTCGGCAACCCCAACCCTTCCGCGGCGATGATGCGCCGCGCTTCCGATCGACTGGCGAGGGCCGGTAAACCATGAGCACCCCTGAAATTCGCGTATTTGTGAATGAACGCGGCGTGACGGTGTCCCCGGGCGCCGCGGCCATCGATGCCGTGCGCGCACTGTTCCCCGACGAGGCGCAGGCGATCGTGGCCGGCGAGCGTC
>JBDKIJ010000368.1:0-3939 GCA_039797155.1 Gemmatimonadota bacterium
GCAGCCGATACCGACCGTGCCCGCCCCGTTCGCGCGGCAGACCATCACCGAAGCCGATCTGATCGACTTCACCCCCGAGCTGAGGCGGCGCGCGCTCGACATCTTCCGCCGCTATCGCAGTGGCCCGATCTTCACGCCGCCGTCGGAGCAGGGGACGATCGTCATGCCCGGCAACATTGGTGGCGCCGGGTGGGGAAGCACGGCCTTCGATCCGGAGACGCAGACGCTCTATGTGAAGGCCACGGAGAATCCGGCGCTCTATCGCATCGTGAAGGGCACACCGAATGACACCATCGGATTCGCCTACACCGTCGATCTCACCCGCAGCACACTCGGGGTGACCGCCGACCCTGATTCCGGGAAGTCCGATCACACGCCCCCCGAAGTGTTGCCGCTGATCAAGCCGCCTTATGGCACCATGACGGCCATCGATCTGCGCACGGGGCGTCACAAGTGGAAAGTGCCGGTGGGTGATACGCCGGGGATCCGTAATCACCCCTTGTTGCGCGGGACGTCGCTGCCGCCGCTTGGCGTCGCTGGCGCGGTCGGTGGTACGGTCACCAAGGGCGGACTCATTTTCGTGACGGGTGGCGGCGATGTGTTGTATGCGCTCGACACCCGGGATGGTCGGGTGCGCTGGCAGCATCCGCTCGCGGCCGGCAAGGGCTATGCGAATCCCATCACCTATCGCGCCTCCAATGGCGTGCAGTATGTGGTCATCGCCACCGGCGCAGGGGAGAGCGCGGAGCTGGTGGCCTTCACCCTCGGCGGTCGCCACTAGGCGCAGCGTGGTCCCTTTTCATGAGGTTTGGCATGCGAGTCCTCCGGTTCGCGGGAATCGCCGCAAGCACGTTCTGCGGCGCATCGATCAATGTCCTGTCGGCACAGGCACAGCCCGTCCCCGTCACTGCGGCAAAGCCGGGGTGGAAGTGGTCGATGGACAGCGTGCGCACCGTCATCAATGAGGTCCGCGCAGGCCGTTCACTGCAGCCGAAAAGCTGGCCGGGTGGCAAGAAAGTGGCAGTGCTGCTCTCGTTCGATGTCGACAACGAAACCATTGCGATCCGATACGGGGAGCCGACCGTCGGATCGCTCGCGGAAATGCAGTACGGCGCGCGGGTCGGGTTGCCGCGCATTCTGTCGCTGCTCGACAAGCACCGTATCCCCGCGTCGTTCTTCATCCCGAGCGTGAGCCTGGCAATTACGCCGAGCATGGCCACGGATATCAAGCGCAGTGGTCGGCATGAGTTCGGGGTGCATGGCTGGATCCATGAACTGAATAGCACGCTGCCGGACAGCGCCGAGCGCGCGTTGCTGAAAAAAGCCGTGGACGAACTCACGCAGCTCACCGGCTCGCGCCCCACGGGGTATCGGGCACCGAGCTGGAATTTCAGCCCGAATACGCTCGACATCCTGCGCGACATGGGGTTCCGCTATGAAAGCTCCCTCATGGCGGATGATGCCCCATATGAGTTGCTGCAGCGCGGACAGCCCACCGGGCTGGTCGAGTTACCCGTGCAGTGGATTCTCGACGATGCCCCGTTGTTCGATCCGCGCGGTGAGCGCTACATGAACCCGCGGGATGTCGCGCGCGTGTGGATGGATGAATTCGACAAGGCGCAGGCCGAAGGCGGGATGGTCGTGTTGACCTTGCACCCGCATGTGTCCGGTCATCGGTCGCGCATCGTGGCGCTGGAGCAGTTCATTGCCCACGTCAATCGCGCGGCGCCCGGGCAGGTGTGGTGGGCAACGCATGCGGAGGCCGCGGAGTATGTGCGGAAGGCGTCGGGGCTCGGGGAACCCAAGGGGCGCTAAGCGTCGGTGCGGGGTCTGACGGTGGGTGGGGGGGAGGCGCATGTTTTGTCAGCCCCCCCTTGAATGTTTGACCAATGTCCAAATCTGTCTCGGCTCGTACCCCGAAGGTTCAGCGCTGGATTGATCTGATCGCTTCGCTCCTCCGGTACCACTATGCGGTGGATTTCGCCACGATCGCGGACGAGGTGCCCGCCTATCGTCGAGCGCAGCGCCCGGCCACGATCAAACGCATGTTCGAGCGTGACAAGGACGAGCTTCGCGCCTTGGGGATTCCCATCGAGTCCGTGGCGAATGACGAGGGGGGCTATGACCGGTATCGCCTCCGCGCCCGCGACTTCTATCTCCCGTACCTGACGCTCGTAGATGAAGAGCGAATCCGGCGCGTGCCATCCCGTCCGCGCGGCTACGGATATCAGGCGCTCACGGCCCTCGAACTGTCCGCCGATGAACTGGCGTACATCGTACGGGCGGCCCAACGGGTCCAGCAGCTGGGTGACGCCTCGCTCGCGCGCGATGGTGCGGCGGCATTGCGGAAGTTGGCGCACGATATCCCGCAGACATGCGATTCTGGCGAACGGGTCTTGGCCGCGCCGCACCCCACCGAATCCCTCGACCTGCTCGATGACGCTGTCCGCCGGCGAAAACTGACGGCATTCGACTATCACGGATTCGGGCGGAATGCTTCATCGCACCGGCAGGTCCGACCTTATGGCCTCGTGTTTCTCTCCGGCGTCTGGTATCTCGTGGCTCAGGACGCCGACGCGCCGATGGATGCTCCCGTCAAGCAGTTTCGGGTCCAGCGCATGCGGAATGTGACCGTCGCGGTCGGTCGACCACAGCAGCCCGACTTTGATCTCCCTGCGCACATCGACCTCCGGCACTATGCCTCGCTGCGTCATCCCTGGGAGCTCGGTACGGATGCGGCTATCGAGGCCATTGTGGCATTCCCCAATCCCCGTGGCGCTACGCACGACGCGATCGCGATGGGGCACCCGGTGGCTGAGGGGTCGGCGCACGGGGGGATACATCGCCGCTACACCGTGCGACGTATCGATGCGTTTGCACGATTTCTCTTGGCGCAGGGGGGAGACGCCGTGCCGGTCAGCCCCATGCCGATTGTGGAGGCCTATCGGGATTTGATTGAGCGGACTGTTGCCGCGTACACCGATACCGACCCATGATGGTGAAGCCTCAGACAGCCGGCGGTACGACCATGGACGATGCTGCCGCGCAATTACGACGTCTTATGCTGGCCATTCCGGCGCTGGCCGATGATCGGCCCTACTCGCTGACGGATCTGGCAGCGTCCATTGGGACCGACCCGGCCACGCTCGCACGTGATCTCCGTACGCTGGTCACGCGTGTTGATGACGGGGCGCCAGGGTGGGTAGAGAGCGTGCAGCTGATTTTCGATCACGAGACGGTACAGCTCCAGTCGCAACTGTTCCGGCGCCCCATGGGGTTGACGCACGGCGAGTGGCGGGCGCTGGAATTGGGATTGGCGATGTTACAGCAGGAAGTGGCGGACGACGAGCAGCGCGTGGTGGCCACGGCCCGCCACCGAGTCCGCCAAGTGGCGATGCGTGTTCCCGTCGAGCCGGTGCTACGCGCCGGCCGCACCAGTGAGGTGGAGCAATGCGCACAATGGCTGACGCAACTACGACGCGCCATTTGTCGCCGTCGCGTGGTCCGCATCGGATATCGCAGTGCGGCCTCACCGGAGGTGACGGAGCGTGCGGTCCATCCGTACGGAGTCGCCTTCGCTCGAGGGCGTTGGTTTCTCGTGGCGTACTGCGCGCGCGCCGAGGAAGTCCGAGTGTTTCGAATCGATCGCATTCAGACCCTGCACGTGGAAGCGATCGAAGCGCCGCCGCCCGCGGACGGGTTTTCTCTCGATGCCGCGGTGATTGAAGGGCGGGTCCTGCAGCTCGACGGTGGCGAGATGCTTCGCATTCGCTACACCCCGCACATCGCCCGGTGGATTATCGAGCGGGAGGGTGGCGAACTGGACGTCGATGGGTCGGTGGTGCGGGAATACCCACTGGCCGACGACGAGTGGGCCGTCCGCCATGCGCTCCAGTACGGCCCGGATGCACAGGTGCTCGCGCCGACTCGGGTCCGGGA
>JBDKIJ010000369.1:0-3274 GCA_039797155.1 Gemmatimonadota bacterium
GCTACAAGGGGCGGAGGCGCGGGTGCGCGACGGCAGTGGCTTGGCGCGGGCCTTGGAATCGATCCTGCCGTCCATGGCGTGCCAGCTCTTGGCCGTTGGCGAGGAAAGCGGACAACTTCCGGCCATGTGCCGACGGGTGGCCGAGGCGTTCGATCAGGAGGTGCGGGCCATGATGCGGACGACGGCCGCGCTCGTGGAGCCCACCATCATTCTCGTCTTTGGTGCCATCGTCGGGTTCGTGGCGCTCGCCATGCTCCAGGCGATGTATGGCTTGCAGGCCGCACCGTGGGGAAATGGGTAACCCCGATGATCTCTCCAAAACCCTCAGTCCAACGCATGCCCATGCACGACATCGTACGCCGCCCCCGGCTCGGCCTGACTCTCATTGAGTTGGTGGTGGTCATCGTCATTCTGGGTCTACTGGTTGGCATCGTGGCCCCACAGGTGCTGGGACGGGTCTCGGAGGCCCGGGGCACCACCGCCCGGACCCAGATCGAGATGCTGTCGCTGGCGCTCGATAATTATCGCCTCGACAATGGCAGCTACCCGATGACGGAGCAGGGGTTGGCTGCGCTGCGCGACAAGCCTACTCGTCCGCCGGTCCCCGTGGCATGGCGGGGCCCCTACCTGCGTCGTGCGCTCCCCGCGGATCCCTGGGGACGTCCCTACCTCTATCGTTTCCCGGGGCAGCGCAACCCGGCCGAATTCGAACTGCGGTCGCTCGGGCGGGACGGGAAGCCCGGCGGTACCGACGAGGATGCCGACATCGGCGTCCCCTGATCGGGACCGGAGTGAGGGACCGAGCGTTCCAACATGGTCCGACGGTGTCACAAGCTGGGACAATCGGCTTGACGACTCGTCAGGAATACAGGAGCTTAGTCCTGTTCCGTCGCGTCCAGCTGCGCGCCTCTCGTCCTGGGAAATATGACGACTGATCTGAGTGATCCCGCTTTGCCGATGGACGGTACCGACGACGCGTCGGCGTCCGACGTCCCCGTAGCCACGAGCCGCCGCGCCCTCTTTCGCGCCGGTGCTGCTCTGGCTGCGGCCGCGATGGTGCCAACTGGTCGCGCGGAGGCGCAGCGCATCCAGCGTCCGCGCGGTCTCAACGGCCTACCGCCGGCGCCACCGCAAACGGGAACGACCCTTGCTCGGCTTGTCCATCGGACGACGATGGGGTTCACCAAGCCCGAACTCGATCGGGCGACCGCGATGGGGTATCAGCGCTACCTGGATGCGCAACTGAACTACGACCGGCTCGATGATTCGGAAGTCGAGGCCGTGGTGTCCCAGCGCTTTCCCGCACTCGCGCATGATGGGACCACGCTTGCCACGATGGACATCAACCTGCTCTACACCCAGCTCTCGCAGGCGACGCTCTTCCGGGCGGCCTATTCGAGGCGCCAGTTGTACGAGCGGATGGTGGAATTCTGGAGTGACCATTTCAACATCGCGTACCGAGACGTCGGCTACCTGAAGCTGCTCGACGATCGCCTGGTCATTCGCAAGCATGCGCTCGGCAACTTCGGCGACATGCTGCGCGCCAGTGCACACAGCACGGCGATGCTGGAATATCTCGACAACACGCGCAGTCGCGTCGGTCGTGTGAATCAGAATTACGCCCGCGAAATCATGGAGCTGCACACCATGGGCGCGGACGGCGGCTACACGCAGAAGGATGTCGAAGAGGTGACGCGCTGTTTCACCGGTTGGACCATGATCGGGCGCGGCGACTTCCGCTTCGATCCCACCGGGCACGATTTCGGTGAAAAGATCGTCCTGGGGCAGACGTTCGAGGCCATGCCAACGAGCGCGGGTGCCCTTGGCAAGCAGGATGGTGATCGGGTCATCAATCTGCTGCTCGCGCATCCCAGCACGGCGAAGTACGTCTCGAAGAAGATGATCCAGTGGCTGCTCCGCTATGATCCGCCCGATGCGCTGGTTCAGCGGGTCGCGGGCGTCTTCACGCGCACCAAGGGGGACATCCGCTCGATGGTGCGTGAGATTCTGCAGCCGAGCAACGTCGCGGCGGCGCCCCTCAAGTTCAAACGGCCGTTTCATTATGTCGTATCCGCTATGCGTGCGACGACGCCGACCGTGACGTCGGTCGCTGGGTTCGCCGGACGGCAGCTGACCCTTACCGGACATCCGCTCTTTTCATGGGATACTCCCGACGGCTATCCGGATCGCATCGACTATTGGGCGGGGAACCTTCTGCCGCGGTGGAATTTCAGTAACTCGCTGGCAGGCGCCACAACTGGCGAAGTGGTCGTCGATCTGACGCCGTTCAAGCCGACCGAGACGCCCGATGCCATCGTGGTCGCGATCGATACGCGGCTGTTCGGTGGCGAGATGCCGGCGTCGACCCGTGCGCGACTTCGCGCCTTCCTGGTGGCACAGCCGATCACGACGACCCGCGTACGCGAAGCCCTTGGCCTCGCACTCAGCGCGCCCGCCTTCCAGTGGTACTGAGGAGTCCCCATGTCTGAACAGCCGCAGGAAGGGCACGCCGCCGTCGGGTGCACCGAATACGAACAGATCAGCCGTCGGCATTTCCTCGGACATGCCGCCGCCGGGTCCACCGGGTTGTTTACGGCCACGATGTACCCGGACTGGCTCCCCAAAGTGGTGTTGGCCGAGACGTACCAGTCGACGCGTGACGTCATCATCTCCGTGTTCCTGCGCGGTGGGGCGGACGGCCTGTCGCTCTGTGTGCCCTTTGGCGATCCCGCCTACTACACGGGGCGTCCGACCATCGCAATTCCGCGCCCCGACAGCAACGCCACGACCACGCGCGGCATCGCGCTCGACAACTTCTTCGCCCTCCCGCGCGCGCTGCAGGCGTTGATGCCGGCGTATCTCGCCAAGGACCTGTTGGTGGTGCATGCCACCGGTTCCGTCGATCCGTCGCGCTCGCACTTTGATGCGATGCGATACATGGAGGTCGGGAAGCCGCAGGATCTTTCGATCATGACGGGATGGCTGGGTCGCCACCTGGCCACCTCGCCGCCGGTGCGTACGAGCGCGCCGCTCCGTGCGCTTGGTCTCTCGGATGGGTTGCAGCGCACGCTTGTGGGAGGACCGCGCACGCTTCCCATTGCCGATCCCGCGACGTTCGCGCTGGGCGGGTCCACCGCTACCCGGACGGAACGCAACAATTGGTTGCGTGCCGAATACGAGTCTGCCGCCGAATCCGTGCGTGCGGCCGCGCTCGATGTCAACAACACCGTCGAGCTGTTGCGGCTCATTGACTTCAACGGCTATCGCACCGCCA
>JBDKIJ010000370.1:0-8319 GCA_039797155.1 Gemmatimonadota bacterium
CCGGTGGTTACGGTCAGCGCCGAAACAGGTGAAGGCCTCGACACGCTACTCCATGCCATCGATCAGCGTGTGTCGTCGGCATCTCCTGCCAGCGATGACGATGCGCGGATCACGCGCGAGCGCCATCGGCTCGGCATTTCGACCGCGCTCGACGAAGTGCGCGCATTCCGTCAGGCGTGGGGTGCCGCGTTCGTCCCGGCGCCGATTGCGGCCTCGCATCTGCTGACTGCCCGCGATGCGCTCTCCGAGCTGCTTGGCACGGTTGATACCGAGGAGATTCTCGGGCGTGTGTTCCGCGACTTCTGTATCGGCAAGTAACGCCGATCGACCAACGCGTCAGCTGACGATCGACAGGCGCGGGCGTTCGTCGACGGCGGGCGCCGCGGCGGCGAGCAGTTCCTCGACGGAGGCGCGGACCGACCAGGCGAATCCACGCGTCGCAATCGGCGTCTCCACAAGACGGGCGCCCAGATAGTACCCCGCGCGCTCCGGCAGGACCGTGCGCTCAAAGGTCCGCGCTTCGTCGCTCATGCCGCCCGAGAGATAGCGCAAGCGCAGCCCCAACCCGGCGCGGTCGAAATCGGCGTGTGCCGCCTGCTGCAGCACCGACTCCAGCTCGCGAATACGCGCATATTGGCGCCGCGCAAAGCCGAAATACTCCCACGCCGCGTGACCCGGGCTCACCGACCGCGCGACCTGCACGGCCAGCCCCTCGTTCACCAGCAGCTCACCCAGTGTCGAGCGTCGCGCCGTCTCCCAGTAGGAGTAATACCCACCGGCATCGAGGACGAGGTCGCGCATGCTGCTGCGGCTCGCCGGCGAAGTGTAGCGGATCACGTGGGTGATTTCGTGCGCGAGCCACATCGGGAGCAGCTCGGGATCGAGGCCGAGCGACTGGGTGTCGGCGTTCACAACTCCCGTGAAGTGCTCCAGGCACACGAAGGCGATACCACGCCCGTCGACGACCAGTTCCCCGGCGTTGGCGGCACCAACGCCGACCATCAGCACGATGTCGTAGTCGACGTCCACGTCGAGCAGCACCCGGACCTGCTCCGCCGTCTGCTTGGCCAGCGCGACGAGATCGGTCTCGGCCAGCAGCGCGTGCAGGTCGCTGCGGTCGGCGTTCACGGTCGACCGGACGACTTCTTCGAACAGCGGCCCCGAGGGCTCGAGGACATAGTTGTCCCAATACGCACTCAGCAGCGGCCTATGGCGCTCGAAGTAGTCGAGATACGCGGCCATGCGGTCCTCGGCTTCGAGGACGGCAAGGAAGTCCGGTACGAGATTGATGAGTCGGGGCGCCATTCGGGGGTCAAGATATCCCCAGACTCTGTGCACAACAAGGCGACTGATTGTGGATAATTGGCGGTACCAAAGAACAGCTTCGTGATATCTCGCACAGGTTCTCGGACACGGGCAGTCAACTCGCTCGTCGACACAGCCGAGACTGTATTGCGACGGCGGTTTTCGCCGCCTCCTTCGGACGCCCCATGACCACGCTGCATCTCATCGAACTCACCTGTCCCGTGTGCGATCATCTGTTCCGATCGCAGACGGTTGTGGCCACGAACGGCTTTGGCGGCAAGCGCACCGACTTTCACGAGCGCGCAGCCGGGATGCAGCCGTTGCCGTATTTCATCCATCTGTGCACGCACTGTGGGTACGCGGGCGTATCGCGCGATTTCGGCGATGGCGTTGAACCCCCGCAGACGGTGCGGGAACGGGTGCGGGAGGAATTATCGCCGACGTTGGCGCAGGCGCTGCCGTCCGGCTCGTTGAAGTACGAGCATGCGGCCAAGGTTGCGACGTGGCAGGGGGCGGATCCGCGGTATCTGGCCGATCTCTTCCTTCGTGCCGCCTGGTGCTGCGTGGATGAAGGGGATACCGAGGCCGAGCGCTTCTTCCGCCGGCATGCCGCGTGGCATTTCGCGGAGGCGCTGCACAGTTATGACGGGATTCCCACGGCTGAGCGCGCCGTGATTACATACCTTGTGGGCGAACTGTGGCGGCGGATCGGCGATGTGCGGGAAGCCGATGTCTGGTTCGACCGGGTGGCCGAGGAAATCGTCGATAGCGAGGCGCAGGCATGGGTCATCAAGACGACGTACCAGCAGCGCACCGACCCGCGCGAGTGGTTCGATTAGGCGATTCGCCTGATCCGTTACCGGGTGCCGAACAGCCGGTCGCCGGCGTCGCCGAGTCCGGGAAGGATGTAGCCGATCTCGTTCAACTCCCGATCGAGCGCCGCGGCCAGGATGGGCACATCGGGATGCTGGGCCGCGAGGCGGGCGACCCCTTCCGGCGCGGCCACGAGGCAGAGAAAGCGTATGCGCGTGGCGCCGGCGCGCTTGAGGGAGGTGACCGCCGCCGCCGCACTCCCGCCGGTGGCGAGCATCGGATCGAGGAGGAGAAAGTCCCGCTCCCCGGCGTCACCGGGCACCTTGAAGTAGTAGTCGACCGGTTCAAGCGTGTCGTGGTCGCGGTACAGGCCGATATGGCCCACGCGCGCGGAGGGGATGAGGCGCAGGATGCCCTCAACCATGCCGAGCCCCGCGCGGAGAATCGGGACCAGGGTGAGCTTCTTCCCTCGAACGGCCCATCCAGTGGTGGATTCGAGGGGCGTGTCGACGGGCACGGGCTCCAGGGCGAGATCGCGAGTGGCCTCGTAGGCCATGAGCATGGCGATTTCGTCCACGAGCTCCTTGAACATCTTGGTCGGCGTCGCGCGATCACGCAGGAGCGAGAGCTTGTGGCGGACGAGCGGGTGGTCGACGACGGTCAGCGTCGGGAAGGCGGGCGCGGAGCTCATACGACACAAAGTACGTCGGGCAACGTTTCGGTGGAGAGGGGCGTTGTGTACGCGATGAGCCCGTCACGTCAGCGCCGCCGCATCGCCGTGTATTGCGCCTCCAATGAGGGCGCCCGCCCCGAGTATGTGGCCATGGCCCACGCGCTCGGCGAGACCATTGCAGCGCGTGGCTACGGTTTGGTGTATGGTGGCGGCCGGGTCGGACTGATGGGCGCGGTTGCGGATGCCGCACTGGCTGCCGGCGGGGAAGTCATCGGTGTCATGCCGCATGGGCTGGTGGCGCGGGAGGTCGCGCATCACGGGCTGACGCACTTGCACGTCGTGGATACCATGCATGAGCGGAAGGCAATGATCGCCGACCTCTCTGATGCGTTCGTTGCCATGCCTGGAGGGGTGGGGACGCTCGAGGAGTTCTTCGAGACGTGGACGTGGGCGCAATTGGGCGTGCACAAGAAGCCGGTGGGGCTCCTCGATGTCGCGGGGTTCTGGCTACCGCTTCTGACGTTGCTGGACCATGTCGAAGCGGAAGGTTTCTTGCGCGGAACGCCTCGCGACTGGCTGATCCATCACACCCAGCCGGCCGCATTGCTCGATGCACTGGACCTCTTCGAGGCGCCTACGGTGCGTCGTTGGCTGCGCGTCGGCGAAACCTGACCGCTGCGAGTTGTGCACAGCTATCCACACCCCCCGTGCATTTCTCGAAATATGGCGTTGTCGCCCTCTTGCGAGCCTCTTCACCCCTGCCAATGTTGCGATTGAAGTCGTGACCATCTCCTCACGCGCGTGGCAACGATTGTTGCTGGTGTGAGGCGCAACCGGTGGGCTCGATCACAATCGATGACAGAAGACACAGGCGCGACGCCGCGCTCCCTTTCAGGCGTCGCGCCTTTGTGTTGTCTGCCATGTGTGATGGAGCGTGCACCGGAGTGGCACGACGAGTGGGCATGCCGGTGCTGGCGTGCCGCGAGATGGTTCATCGATCGGCCAATGCCCGATCGGCTCTTACCAGCATCCCCATGACAACTGTCGCTTTTTGTGAGCGGGACGTGCCTCGCACGTACCTGCCCGGCTCCGCCCCTTCGGCTGCCCGTTCCGGGCTTGATCGCTTTCCGGGTGGACGCGACCGGCACGTTCGTTTGACCTCTGCGCCGACGTCCGCTCCTACCACCTCTTCGCGTCCGGTCATGCGCATTCTCGTGGTCTCCCAAAACCGCGACGTTCAAGACGACCTTCGCGCACTCTTCGAACACGATGGCCGTGAGGTCCTGCTCGCGTCGCAGACCGTTGGTATCGTCGACATGATTGGTCGCGCCGAAGTCGATCTCGTCTTGAGCGATGCGGCGCTCCCCGATGACGCGGGGACGATCCTCCTGGAGGAGGTGCGCGCGCAGCATCCCGATGTGTTTACCGGTCTTCTCACCACGGGGCATGGTCAGCGTACGATACCGGATACCGCGATCGATTACCTCTCCGTGCCGGTGGATCCGATGGAAGTGCGGGCACTGGTGCGGCGCGCTGAGGCGAAACAGTCCGTGCAGGCGATGCAGGCAGTTCACGACGCGCTGTTGGACGACATGCGGGACGACGGCACCATCGAATTCCGCGGCATGTACGGCACCACGTCCGTGATGCGCGACGTTTTCAAGATGATTTCGCGCGTCGGACGCACGGATGTCACGGTCCTCGTGACCGGCGAAAGCGGTACCGGCAAGGAGTTGGTGGCGCGGGCCCTGCACGAGGAGAGTGGGCGGCGCAACAAGCCATTTGTCGCGCTCAACTGTTCGGCGCTTCCCTCGGAGCTGGTCGAGAGCGAGCTGTTCGGTCACACGCGCGGTGCATTTACCGGAGCGGTGAAGGATCGCGGCGGGCTCTTTGAAGCAGCAAATGGCGGGACGCTCTTCCTCGACGAAATCGGTGATCTCGGACCGCTCGCGCAGGCCAAGGTGCTGCGGGCACTCGAGAATGGCGAAGTGATGCGCGTTGGTGGTACGCGCTCGACGCGCGTGGATGTCCGCGTCATTGCGGCAACCAATCGCCCGCTGGATGAGATGGTGACTGATGGTCGGTTCCGCGAGGATCTGCTGTATCGGCTGAAGGTGATTTCGCTGGCGCTACCCCCGCTGCGCGATCGCAAGCAGGATATCCCGCTGCTGGCTACGCACTTTCTCCAGGTTTTCTCCGATCGCCATCATCTCCCACCGCGTCTGATCAGTGATCGTGCGCGCGAGATCCTGCTGCAATACGAGTGGCCCGGGAACGTACGCGAACTGCGGAACGTGATTGAAGGGGCACTGGTGATGTGTGACGGCGCCGAGATCGACGATTGCGATCTGCCGGCGGCCCTCGCAAACCCGCGGTCGTCCATCAAGCCGTCGATGTTGGAACAGGCCGTGGATCTGCCATTTGTGGAGGCCCGCGAAAAGGCGCTCCGCGAGTTCGATCGCGCCTTTCTGGGGGCGGCATTGGCACGGCACAACGGAAACATCGCCCGCACCGCGCGCGCCCTCGGATTGCACCGGCAATCGTTGCAGAAGTTGCTGGCGCGACGCGATCTCCGACAGTGATCGCGTTCCACATCCGCGTCAGGCCTGGTCTCGCAGGAGGCCAGGCCGCTGATCTGGTGGTGTGCTCGAGACCGAGCCTGCCATGGTACGGTGGCTGTCGCGGGTGCCGATCCGTTCCCACACGCGGGTCCGGAGATATTGCGCGAGTGCCTCTTCCAATGGCCTGAGCAGTGTCGCGCGTTCACTCCCCAGTACGGAGAACGCTGGACGGGGTGCTGTCCAGCCGACATCACTGCCGCGACACGCGTGAACGCGATCTGGATCGAAGCCCGCCAGGCTTGCAGACCGCTTTGCCAGATCGAACCAGCTACAGGCGCCGATGTTGGCCAGGTGCCATATGCCTGAGGCCCTGTCGATCAGCAGGTCGAGCACGGCGTGCCCCAGATCGGGCACGTACGTTGGCGAAACCACGGCATCATCAGGCGCGTGGACATTTTCACCGGCGGCGAGTCGGTGAAGGGTGCGGGTGACGAAATTGATCCGATCCCAATCACCGAAGCAGGCGCTCGTGCGCACAATCAGTGCGCCTTCATGGCCGGCCAATACGCGGCGCTCTGCCGTGGCCTTCGACCGCCCGTACTCATTGCATGGTGCCGGTTGATCCGACTCCAGGAACGGCCGCGTGGATGCCTGACCGAAGACGAGATCCGATGAAAAGGTGCAATAGGGAATCCCACGAGCCGCCGCCGCACGGGCCAGCTGTTCGGCACCAATCACGTTGACGCGGTGACAACGCTCCCGCTGCACTTCGGCCTCATCGATATCCCCCCAACCGGCCGCATTGATGATCGCCCATGGAGCGATCTCGCGGATCCGCTCGCGCAGCATCAGGGGATTGGTCATGTCCAGCACGTTGCGGGTCGTGGCGACCACGTGAAGGCCACGCTCCGCAGCTATGCGCCACAGTGCCGATCCGAGGGTCCCGCGGGCACCCACGATCAACAAGGGTGCGGCCTCTCGTCGCGCCGGGCGGGGCGCGGCGTGACCGTTCTCACTCCCCGTGACGGTGGGAACCGTGAATCGTGTCGGCATTTTCCACCAGGGCTCCGCATCCAGGGCCGGATGATCGAACCGTTGTTGCGCGGAAAGGGCGCGAATCATCGGAACCAGCGCCGTTGCTCTCGGCGCTGGCGATCGCACATCGAAGGCTCCCGATTCGTAGTGGAACTCGGCCTTCGTCAGGAGGGAATTCCAGTCCAGTGAGCCGAAGAGCGCCCAGGCCGTCACCGCGCGCACCTTGAATCCGCGCGCCCGCGCCGCCTGCGCCGCGTTCCAACACTCGTGGAGCCAGAGCATTTGCTGCTCTCTGGTGCCAGATAGATGTGATGCAGTCATCGCCACCGGTAGACCGTAGCGCGAAGCGGTGTCTTCGAGCATCCGCTGAGGGCCGTATCCCCCTTCGTGGCGCGCACGCACGGCGTCAACGTCCGCATAGCGATGCCACCGGTTACGGTCATGCGTGTGACTCGGATAGCGGTGTGATGCTTCGTCGAGATACCGCTCGCTGGTGAAATGGTAGTTGATGCCAAGCAGGGATGGCCGACGAATCGGATGCTGCGCCAGATCGTGGAGCCGCTCCAACACCTGCCCCGTGGTGCCCTGTCGACGGAGCCATCGCCATAACGGATGACCCTGTTGCACCTGACCCAAGAGGAGATCCCACGTGAGCCACCGTCGTGCATTCTCGAACGCCGCCTGATACCGCAGGACTGGGGTCGCATGCGTGTAGCCGAGGTGCTCGGTGGCAATCAGCTCGGCCGCCGGGTTCACCGCCTTGATGACGGTCATGGCATCCTGAATCGCCTGTACCTGATGGAGGAGCGCGCGTACAAACGCACGATCATCACGGGCATGGGGATACCGATGCCCGAAGCGAGCGGTGAAGCCCGCTGTCGCAAGCGGCTCGTTGACCGGTGTGTAGGCGTCGATCCAGGGAAATCGTGTAGCGACCTCCGAGGCGAATCGCGCGAGCCCGTTCGGAAATTCGGGATCGAGCACGTCGGTACCCGCTGAGCCACACCCGTGATGCATCAGACTGGCGATCACACGAACTCCACGTTTCCGAAAGATCGTGAGTATTCGCGCGGTGTGCGTCCAGGCTGACGAATCATGGCGATGCTGCTCCCACAGGATCGGCCAACGCACGGTGCGCACGCCGAGATCAGCGATACGCGTCGCATCATCAGGGCGCGGATCATGCCCGAGCGCTGTGAGTTGATCGCGAAACAGATTCCCCCCGCCATTCACCGTGCACTCCACTCCAGCCCACATCTCGAGGGGTGCCGGCGTCCGGGATGTTGTGGTCCTCATAGCGCACGCTGCACTTCGCGCTCGATGCGCGGACGGCTAATCAACCGCGTGTCGATCATATCGGCGGGGCTCGCCAATCGGCGATCTCCCCGAATGTGACGCTCCCGTCGACCTACCGCCTCGTCCATAAGGCGCGACATCTCCGCGGTAATTGCTTCCCAGGACGCACCCTGTGCCCGCGCGAGCCCACGCTGCCGTCGCTCGATGTCCGGGCCGCGGACCGCCATCCGCACGCCCTCCACGAATTCCCGTGGCGACTCCGCGATCATCACCTCCTCGGAAAAGGCGCGGACCACGTCCGTGATGGCAGTAGACACGACCGGTTTACCGGAAGCGAGAATTTCGAGGGTCCTGGTCGGATTGATGTACGCGGTGGTTTTGCTCAGGACAAACGGCATCACACAGACATCGAAGCCCTTCAAGAATGCAGGCAACAGATCATGTGGTTGCTGGCCGATATACCGAATGTTTGCACGACGTGGAAGGTCGCGGGGATCGACCTTCACGATGGGACCCACCAGCGCGATCGTCGCTTCCGGTATCTGCTCGGCAAGATGCGCGATGAGCACGTAATCGAGGCGCTCGTCGACGGCACCGATGTAACCGAGGATCGGCCCCACCTGCCCTCGCAGGGCT
>JBDKIJ010000371.1:0-5924 GCA_039797155.1 Gemmatimonadota bacterium
ACAGATCTGCGACGGCCTGCAGTGGGCGGGAATTACGGTTGATCTCGCGGCCAACAGCGCACTCACGGCGGGGCGCGAGGGACGAATCAGCACCTCGACATCCTCTTTTGAAGCGTGGGTGGTTCCAACCGATGAGGAGTTACTGATTGCCAGGGACACCTTCCGTGTTGTGGAAGGGCTACCGCTCCCTATCTGACAAACGGGCCCCTTGAATTGCGGGTCGGTTCTGCCGATACTGATAGTCAGCGCGGTGATTTTCCCGATTTGACGGGCCGCGCATCGGTGCTCCGGCACCGGCGTCCCCGTCTAAGTCGTGGTCTTTCGACCCGCGACGAGTCAATCGGCGCGGGTTTCGTGTTTCTACGAGGCTCGCGGGCAGGACGACAACCGAAGCTGTGGGCCACACCGGCCCCGTGGTGATTTGCCGCCGCTTGCCGCCACGTTAAACAAAGTGCTAAACCGCGTACGCCCGGCGGCCTCGCATCGCCGGGCGTTTCGTGTTTGCAGGCGGCACTCACCGCGTGTGGAGAGTGCCTGATGCGCATCATGACGTCGACAACGGATGTCCTCGAACAGCGAGTCGCCCTAGCCGAGGGCGGTGTTGCCGCCATCGCCGTGGCGAACCATCAGGCCGCGCTCACGAGCACCGTGCTCAATCTGGCCGAAGCGGGCGACAACATCGTGGTCGTCACCGGCGTGCAGGACAGCACCATCACGTTGTTCACGCATACGTTGCCGCGGCTCGGCATTCGCTCCCGGTTCGTGGACATGGATGATCTGGGCGCGATCGCCGCTACGATTGATCACCAGACGCGTGCGCTGTTCTTCGAATGCCTCGGCGAACCAACGCGTGATCGTTCGGACATTGCCGCCTTGGCGCGACTGGCGCACGACTTCAATCTCCCGCTCATCGTTGACAACAGTGCCACATCGACGGAGCTGAAGCCGCTGCCCCTGGGTGCCGATGTGGTGCTATACCGTGCGACCCGCTGGCTGGGGATTCCAGATGCCGATATCGGCGGCCTCATCGTCGATAGCGGACGCTTCAACTGGGGTGCCACCTCGCGCTTTCGGCGCCTCTTTAGCGAGCCGGAGCCCGCTTACCATGGGATCCGGTTCGCCGAGGCATTCGGCGACGCGAGCGGCGTCAATCGGGCCTTCTCTGCGCGCCTCCGAGTGCTGGTCCTCCCGGCGATCGGCGCGACGTTGGCTCCGACGATGGCTGCACAACTCCTCCACGCTCTCGATGCGAACGTGTCGATCGTCCGACCGCACGAGCACGAGGTATTTGACGCGGGATGTGCGGCATGACGTCTGCCATGATCCAGCGACAACACGCCGATGCCACGATACGACCGGATGTTGCCAAAGGCCCCCAAGCGCCGTGGCCCATTCGTGATGCGCACTGTACGCTCGTCGAGGTGCCACTGGACAACGGCATCACGCTACCGGACATCGTGGTGCACTGGCGCTTAGAGGGTACCCCCTCATCGACCGGCGATAACGTGGTGGTGGTACTGCATGCCCTGACAGGAACGACCGAGGCCAGCGCCTGGTGGCGTGGCGTCATCGGCGCAGGCGAAGTCCTCGATCCGACCCGACACGCCATCGTGAGCCTCAACCTGCTCGGCGGCTGCGATGGCACCACCGGCCCATCCGCTGAGGCACCGGACGCGCTGCCGTCAATCACGACGCGCGATCAGGCGCGCGTCGTGGCCCGTACGCTCGATGTCCTCGGCATCGAACGGCCAGCCCTCGTCTGTGGTGGATCGCTGGGCGGCATGGTGACCCTCGAATTCGCGGCCAGCTATCCCGATCGTTTCGGCGCGGCCGTGGCCTTGGCCGCACCAGCCGTGCAGACCGCACAAGGGATCGCCTGGAATACTCTCATGCGTCAGGCGCTCTCGCTCGGCGGCGGCACGAATGGGTTCGCCCTGGCGCGCATGATCGGCATGCTCAGCTACAGGACACCAGCGGGACTCGAAGAGCGATTCGGTAATCGTCACGGATCCTCTGGCAATCCGGCGATGTCCGAATGGCTCCACATGCATGGCGAGAAGCTTGTCGCTCGCTTCGACCCGGTCAGTTATCGCGCGCTCATTGATGCGATGGACACCCATGACGTCGGACGTGATCGGGGCGGTATCGCTGCGGCGCTGGCACCGATAGCGTCCCGACTCTTTGGCGTCGGGATTCCCGGCGATCTGCTGTATCCCGATGTCGCAGTCCAGCAGTGGGCCAACGCCAGCGGTGCGCACTATCGGGTGCTCGAATCCGTTCATG
Source organism: Gemmatimonadota bacterium (assembly GCA_039797155.1). Lineage (GTDB taxonomy): Bacteria > Gemmatimonadota > Gemmatimonadetes > Gemmatimonadales > Gemmatimonadaceae > Gemmatimonas. The sequence continues at coordinate 2,284 of JBDKIJ010000371.1, forward strand.
GTCATGATGCGTTCCTGCTGGAGCCGGAACAGGTGAGTGGTATTCTCGCCGAGGCACTGGCCACCGCATCGCGCGGCACCAATGCCCTGCCATCTTTTTCCCACTCGTAAATGTCTCACCAGTCTGACTCGACACCTCCGCTCCGCATCGCCCTGGCCGGTTGCGGTCACGTGGGCGGCGGGTTGCTCGACTTGCTGCGCGAACAGGGAACGCCGGTCTGCGTGCAGCGCGTGCTGGTTCGGGACGCGCAACGCGAGCGCCCGGCCCTGACGGCCGCCATTCAGGCTGGCATCGCGCCCGGGGATGCGTGCATCACCGATCCCGATCAACTCCTCGGTGACGATGTGGATGTTCTGGTGGAGGTTATCGGCGGCACCAGCACCGCGCGGGAGTTGGTGGAATCGGCAATCCGCCGAGGCATTCGTGTGGTCACGGCGAACAAGGCGTTGCTCGGGGAACGTGGCGCGGCACTCCAGTCAAACGCGGCGGCAGCGCATGTGCGCCTCGACTTCGAAGGCGCGGTGTGTGGCGCCATCCCGATCGTGCGATGCCTTCGATACGGCGCGGCCGGCGTGGGCGTCTCCCGCATCACGGGTATTCTGAACGGCACCAGTAATTTCGTTCTCGAGCAGGTGGCAGCGGGCGCTGCGTTTGCTGAAGCCGTTGCCACGGCACAACGGTTGGGGTACGCCGAAGCGGATCCGACGCGCGATTTGAATGGTCAGGACGCTGAGGACAAACTGCGTGTCCTCGCGTGGCTCGCATTCGGTGTAGAGCCGGCCGCACTTACGGTGGAGCGGCGTGGGCTCGATGACGCCGTTGGCGTGTGGGCCACTCAGGTTGCCGCCGAAGGCGATCGCGTGAAACTGATCGCCACCTGTTGGCGCGACGCGTCCGGTGTGCACGGCCGCATCGAACCCACGCGTGTGGATGGGACGGAGGCGTGGGCACGCGTAGCCGGCCCGAGCAATCGGATCGTCGTGGAAAGCGTCTCGGCGGGGGCCCTGATCTTCGAAGGCCCCGGCGCGGGTGGACGCGCCACCGCCGGCGCGGTCTGGTCCGACCTGGTCAGTTGATTCCGCGTGCGCGCAACAGCTGTCGGACGGAGTCTACCGGCAGCGGCATGACGCGCCCAGCGCGACTCTCGACCGGTGTCGCCATCAGCATCGCGTTATAAAGCGCCTCTTCTGTTGCCTCGGTGACCGCCTGAAAGAGCGCACTCATGGCATCGTTCCCCAGTTCATCGTTGGTGGTCATGGTCGCATCTGGGGAACGACGAACGCGGGGCGCCGTCGAGAAGGCGAGCACATAATCGCCGGATCCGTTCGACGCGCTCGACCCGGTGCGCGCCAGTCCCATGATCGCCCGGGCCCCGAGTCGTTCGAGATTGCGCGCGAGGATCGGCGCGTCGGTCGCCACGACGATCATGCACGACCCATCGCCATGCTCCGCCTGCGGATCGCCAGGGGGAATCGTGCGCTTGGCCGGTGCGACGTCCCGCTGGAACGCATAGCGACCGAGCAATGGCCCGACCGGGACGCCGGCCATCTGGAGGACACCACCGTAATTCCCCTGCACCAGCACGCCGACGGTGTAGCCGCCGAGTGACGCCGGCAACCGCCGCGAGGCGGTACCGATCCCACCCTTCCATCCGAACATCACCGTGCCGTGGCCGGCGCCGACGCTCCCTTCGGCGACGGGGCCATCGCTAGCGGAAGCCAAGGCGCTGCGCACCGCCTCGGCGAGTCCAGGGCGCTGACGCGTCGCGTTCAGCTGTCCGTCATTCGTTTCACCAACCACCGGATTGATCGAACGGACGCCGCCATTTTCCGGTTTGACCAACATCCATTGGGCGAGCGCATCACCCGCCTGCCAGATGCACAGCGTGCAGGTGAGCAGGATCGGCGTTTCGAGTTCGCCGAGTTCGCGCAGCTGTGTCACGCCCAGCAGCTTGCCGAACCCATTGCCGACGTGTAGCGCCGCCGGCACCCGATCGCGATACAGATCACCGGGGTGCGGCATGATGGCCGTGACCCCGGAGCGCACCGAGTCACCGCCGGTCATGGTGGCGTGCCCCACGCGCACGCCTGCCACATCGGTAATCGCGTTGTACGGTCCCGGCGTAAAGATCCCGGGCGCCAGGCCGATGGCGCGGGCGCGGGTCGGCTGGGCCATGGCGGGCGCCGCGAGGACAAGAAGCGCCGCGCACAGGACGCGCACGCGCGAAGGATCGAAGAGGGTCGGTCGCATCCTACTATATTGGTGGCATGGCGCATCGTCCGCTCTATGGGCATCACGACGTCCGGCAGCGACTCGCTTCCGCCGCGCTCGATGGCTCCCTGCCGTCGAGTCTGCTGCTGACGGGGAGACGTGGCATTGGCAAGCAGCGCCTCGCCCTCTGGCTGGGGCAGTATCTGCTGTGCGAGCGAGCCATGACGGGCGGCGCCCTCGAGCCCTGCGGCGATTGCAAGAGCTGCCGGTACGCCACGACCATGGTGCACCCCGACCTCCACTGGGTCTTCCCGCAGCTCCGCAAGGATCTGGAAACCGACCGCGATGCGGACGAGGTGAAGGACGATCTGCGTGAGGCCGCCGCCGAACGGATGGAGGCGGACGGGCTGTGGAAGGCCAGCGATCGCACCAGCGCCCTCTTCCTGGATACCATGAAGGCGGTGGTCAAATGGGCCACCAAGCGACCCGCGATGTCGTCCATCCAGGTCTTTGTCCTGGGGGATGCGGAGCGGATGGTATCGCAGTCGGCGTCCGCCGAAGCGGCCAACACCTTTCTCAAGCTGCTGGAAGAGCCGCCGGCCGCCGTACGGCTGGTGCTGACCTCCAGCGAGCCTGGGCTGTTGCTCCCGACCATCAAGTCGCGGGTCGTGACCGTCCGCGTACCGCCGGTATCCCGAGAGGATTGTGAGGCGTTCCTCGATGATGCCGCGGTCGCCCGGCAGTGGAAGGGCACCCGGGATGAAGCGCTGGCGCAGATGCGGGGCGCGCCGGGTGCGCTGTTGTCCGTGGACGACCTGCGGGCGACCTATGCGTCGGCCAGGACACTCCTCGAAGCGGCGCTCCAGCCCGCCACACCGGACGGCGTCGCCATCCGTACGAAGGTCGCGGCCAAGCAGGGGGTGGCTGGAGCCCGGGGTGCGTTCAGTGATGTGCTCGATGCCCTCACCGAGCTGCTCCATGGCCGAACGCGGCACCTGATCGAAGCCCGCCGCGAGGTCGAAGCCCGCCGCACGACGTTGGCGCTCCCGGTGGTGGAACAGGTCCGTGAGCTGACCCAACGGAATGTCGCCCCGAACCTGTTGACCGCGTCGCTCCTTCGCGATCTGCACCGCGTGCTGCACCCCTGACCTACCCTCTGCTCATGCCCAACCACCCCGATTCCGATGCGTCGCCGTCTACCCTGACCCATGTGGACCCGAGGGGGACCTTCCGAATGGTGGACGTGAGCGACAAGCCCGTCACCACCCGAGAGGCGGTGGCCACCGGCTCGATCCGCATGTCGGAGGAAACCTATAAAGCCATACGTGACAACAGCTTGAAGAAAGGTGACGTCATTCCGGTTGCCCGTCTCGCCGGGATGCAGGCCGCGAAGCAGACGGCCACCCTCATCCCGCTATGTCACCCCGTGC
>JBDKIJ010000372.1:0-3788 GCA_039797155.1 Gemmatimonadota bacterium
CAATTCGCGCGCCGTGCAGGGGATGGCGGGGGTCGCGATTCTCGCTGCCGTGATCGGCTATACGGCCACCAATGTGCTCGCGCTGGGACTGGTGCTCGAGGCCGTGCTTGGCCTCACCCGCACGCCGGCGCTCTGGCTTGGGGCCCTGCTGATGTTGGCCTACTCTGTCAGCGGCGGCATCCTCGCCGGCGTGTACAACGATGTGTTTCAGGGGACGCTGATGGCGGTCGCCTCCGTCGTGATCTTCGTACTCGCGGTGAAGGTCGGCGGCGGGGTGTCGCAGATCACGCAGACACTCGCCGCGCATGACGCCCGTTTGGTGTCGCCGTGGGGCACGCTCTCGCCGATGGCGGCACTGTCGTTCTTCTTCGTGTTCGGTATCGGCACGCTTGGACAGCCGCATGTCGTACACAAGTTTCTCATGCTGCGCGATCCGCTGAAGCTGCGCTGGTATCCGCTGGTGATGACGGTCGCGATGACGACGACGCTGCTGCTCTTCGTGATCGTGGGGCTCGTGATGAAAGCGCTGGTGGTGAGCGGGCAGACGCCTGCGCTGGCGCGCCCGGACGATGCGACACCCACGTTCCTGCGTCTGTTCACGCCGGCGCCGGTGGCCGGTCTCGTCTTTGCGGCAGTGGCGGCGGCGATCATGAGCACGGTGAATTCGTTCCTGAGTGTGGGTGCGGCGGCATGCACGCGGGATGTGCCGCGCGCGCTGGGGCTTCCGGTGCGCGACGAGTTGCGGACGGGGCGCTGGTGGACGGTGGTGCTGATGCTGGGGGCGACCCTACTCGCGCAGGTGTCGACGATGCTGGTGGCGTTTCTCGGCGTCTTCGGCTTCGGTCTCTTCGCCTCGACACTCACGCCGGCGCTGGCGCTCGGGCTCAACTGGCACGGGGCGACGCGCACGGGGGCGTTGGCCTCGATCGGGGTGGGGCTGGTGCTGACGCTCGGACTTGAGGCGCTGGCCTTCTTCGGGGGCTGGCGACTGCCGGCCGGGGTGACCCCGGCGGCGCTGGCGCTGGCGCTGTCGCTGGCCACCTTCGTCGTCGTTTCGTGGGTGACGCGTGCACAAGCGCACGCCGAATTGGCGGATGATATCCGCGCCGTACTCGACGCCTGAGTCCGGAGCCCCTCGTGTCCTTCGACCCGGTGGCGCAGTGGGCTGCGCGGACGCCGTCGCACCTCGCCGTGCGGCAGCGTCATCCGGCTGACGGCGCGTGGACGTACGCGGCGCTGCACGCGCTGGTCGAGGGCGCCAGCGCATGGCTCCGCGCGTACGGCGTTGGGCGTCATGACCGAGTCGCGGTGCTGGCATCCAACCGCGTGGAAACACTGATCGTCGCTTTCGCCGCGTGGCGGCTTGGTGCGATCGCGGTTCCGCTGAACTGGCGACTGACCCCAAGCGAGTTGGCACGTCTCCTCGAGCACGCCGCACCACGTGTCCTGCTGATGGACGCGGACCATGAGGCGCTCGCACGCGATGCCCTCGCGCACGATGCGCTGCGGCATACGCGCGAGCCGATGGTCGCCACGCCATTGCCATCGGTCGACGCCTTCACCGCAACGCCGGCAGGCCATGCCAGCATCTCCGGTATCGCAGAGGCTGATGTCGAGGCTGATGCTGATGCTGATGCCGACGAGGTGGCGATGTTGCTGTACACCTCGGGGAGCACCGGACAGCCGAAGGCGGTGTGCGTTTCGCATCGGCAGCTGCGGGCGAATGCCGAGTCGACCATCGCTGGTTGGGGCATGTCGTCGGAGGACCGTGTACTGGTGGCGACGCCCCTCTTTCACACCGCGGGATGGCATGCCCTCACCACGCCGGTGCTCGCTGCCGGAGGCACCGTCGTCCTCGATGGTGACTTTGAAGCCGAACGCTTCATCGGCACGATGCAGGCCGAGGCCATTACGCGGACCTTTGTGGTCCCGACGCAGCTGTTGATGGCGCAGCGTACCTCGCGCTGGGGCACCCCCTTACCCGCACTGCGGCAGTGGCTGGTGGGCGGGGCCCCGTGTCCACGTGCGGCGCGCGATGATGCGCAGGCGACCGGCTATCCGGTTGTGGAAGCGTATGGCCTCACCGAGTGTGGCCCGAATTGTTTCGTGCTCGATCCGCAGGTGACGGCGCTCCCGCCGGGGACGGTGGGACACCTGCTGCCGGGCCTCGAGGCACGTGTGGTGGATGAGGCGGAGGCTCCGGTGGCGCGCGGAACTGTGGGTGCGCTGCAGTTCCGCGGGGCAATGGTCTGCGCCGGCTATTGGGAGGACCCCACCGCCTCACGCGCCCTGATGGCGCACGATGGCTGGATGCGCACGGGTGATCTGGCATCGGTGGAGGCCGATGGCCGATTCCGCATGGCCGGGCGGGCTAAGGCGCTGTTCATCAGCGGGGGTGAACATGTGTATCCGGGCGAAGTGGAACGCGCCCTGCGCGAGGTCGAGGCGATCGAGGAAGTGGTGGTGGTCGCGGTGCCGGACCCCTGGTGGGGGGAGGTCGGGTGCGCCGTGGTCACGCGGCGCGCCCCACTCGATGTCGACGTCCTGATGCGGCATGCGCGTTTAGCGTTGGCTGGTTATAAACGGCCTCGCTATCTCTTGGAGATCGCGACATGGCCCACGCTGGGGAGCGGCAAGATCGATCGTGCGCGGGTGGCGGAACTGGCGCGTGCCGCCCTCGCTGGCGAGGATTCATCCATGATGGCCATTTCGCAGGACGCGGGGCGCGAATGACGCGCGCGAAGCAGAAGGCGCAGGCGGCGGAAACGGCGCGCGCGGCGCAGTTCGATCTGTTCCCCGTGAAGCCCCTGATCGAGCCGCTCGACGCACGGGCGATCGTTGGACCGCGGTCGGCGGTGGAACATCTGGTGCGCGTCCGTATGCGCCCCAACGACGTTCCGCATCTGATCTTTCACGATCGCCACGGATGGTACTGTGAAGAACACGGGCCATCATGTCATACCGTGGCGTTGGCGCGCGCGGAGGTGAATGCGTGACCACGCCGCTCTTTGCGCCCACGCCAGCCGAGCGTGAGGCCACGCGACTGTCGGCGTTCCTGCGCGATCTCGGACAGCGTGGTGTCGTGCCGCATGACGTCACCGACGCGCATGCGCTCCAGCGGTGGAGTGTGGCCAATCTGGAGAGCTTCTGGGCCGAGATCTGGCGGGCGGCCGAGATCCTCGCCGATGGTCCAGGTGGGGCGGACGCGCCATGGGAGGCGGTGCTGGTGGGTGCCGAGCGCATGGCCCCGCCCGATCCGATGCTGGGCCCGCGGTGGTTCACCGGCACACGGCTCAACTTTGCCGAACATCTGCTGCGTCGGCGTGACGATGGTCTCGCCATCGTATCGTGGAATGAACACGGACGACAGCAGCAGATCAGCTGGCGCGATTTGGCGGCCCGTGTCGCGGCGTGTGCGCGTGCACTTGAGGCGCATGGGGTTGGCCCCGGGCATCGGGTCGCCGGGTGGATGCCGAATCTGCCCGAAGCCGTCATTGCGATGTTGGCGACGGCATCACTCGGGGCCACCTGGTCGTCCTGTTCTCCCGACTTCGGCACCAAGGGGGTGCTCGATCGGTTCGGGCAGATCGCGCCGACGGTGCTCATCGCGGCCGATGGCTATTGGTACGCGGGGAAGCGCATCGATTGTCTGCCGCGCCTCGCCGAGATCGTGGCCTCGCTCCCCTCAGTGCGCGCGACGTGGGTGGTGTCGTATGCCGACCCCGAGGTCGCGCTCTCCACGATTCCCGGCGCACGCCGTTTTGATGCCGCGATGGCGGAACACGCGG
>JBDKIJ010000373.1:0-7979 GCA_039797155.1 Gemmatimonadota bacterium
CGGGTACCGATACGAAGGGGGGAGGTCATCCCCTGAATTTACAGCCTGACAGGTCGCCCTGTAAGGAAAAACTGACAGTTGTCCGGGGCGATCGGCTCGGCGCGATCGGCTAGGGACGACCGCCCAGAAACGCCTGCACGATCTGCCGGACCCACCCTTCGAGCACAGCGGCGGTCGCCTCGACCTTCACCGGGAAGCCAGCGGTGCGGGCGGCTCGGGCGGTCACGGGGCCGATACAAGCGACGGGCAAGCGACTGGCATGCTCCGGTGGCAGCGCGTCGAGCAGCGAGTCCACGGCGCTGGGCGCGGCGACCGTGACCAGATCGAGTGCGCCCTCCTTGGCGAGGGCGCGAATGCGCGCCTGCCCGTCGGGATCCGGCGCGCTACGGTACGTGGGGATGACATCAACGATCGCACCCAGCCGACGCAGTCCGTCGGGGAGCACGTCGCGCGCCCCGGCGGCACACGGATAGAGCATGCGCGCGCCCTCGACATCGGAGCGCTCCGCCATCGCGTCCAGCATCCCCTCGGCTTGCGAGCGCTCCGGCTGCACCGTCGGGACGCGCCACCCCTGCCGCTCGACGGCGGCCGCGGTGGTCCCACCCACCACCGCGAGTCGTCGCGTGGCCATGACCGCGTGCGCGCCACACGCCTGCACCGCACGCGCGAGATGCTCGACGGCATTCACGCTCGTCAGCAGCACCCAATCGTAGTGCGACAGCTGCTGAAGAGCCGCATGCAGCGGCGCTGCATCGAGCGATTCGATCCGCGTGAGTGGCACCTCGTGCACCGTGGCCCCAACGCGACGCAGCGCGTCGGCCAATGGGGTCCCGCGTTCACCGGCGCGTGTGACCGCGATGCGGACGCCGTCGAGCGGACCGCCGATGCTCACGCGCGGGTGATGCTCACTGCCCGCGATTGCTGCGGGCGATGCGGCGCAGCATGAGGGCGATGTACCCGCCGTATGCGAGTGCGGTCACGGCGTAACCCGCCCACATGTATCCCGAGCTGTCCGGCGGGCCACTCGGCTTCGTGACATAGGCGACGGTATCCTGCGCGGCCGCCAGCAGCATCATGATCGGCATCGACATCACGCGTTCTCCAGGGCGGCGCGCGCATCACGCAGGGTCGCCCAACGATAGCGGAGGCGCAGTAGGGCAAAGAACAGCAGGATGAACGCAATACTGGCCATGCCGAACGTGGACAACATCTCGCCCGACATCGACGGCTTTTCGGGCTTGATCACCACCGGCTGGGGATGCAAGCCGCGGAACAGCTTGACCGTGAGATGGATGAACGGCACCAGCAAGGCCGCGAGTGAACCCATCACCGCCGACAAGCGCGCACGATTCTCCGGCGATTCGACGGCGCCCCGCAGGACGAGATAGCCCAGCACGAGGAGCCACAGGAACAACGTGCTCGTGATGCGCGGCTCCCAGACCCACCACGTGCCCCAGCTGGTGCGCGCCCAGATCGGGCCTGTCACCAGCACGATGCCCATGAACAGCAAGCCGACTTCCGCCGCGGACTCGGCGAGCCGATCGAGCCGCTCGTCCTTGATCCAGAGGTACATGATGCTGGCGATCGCGAGCAATCCGCACGCGATGTAGAGCCCTGCAATCGCGGCCGGGACGTGCAGATAAAAAATCTTCTGCGCGGCCCCGAGCATGGCGTCGACGGGGGTGAACCAGATCGCCCGCACACTCGCGGCGATTACCAGCGCAACGGAGAGCACAAGCAGGGCATCGACGCCCCGGACGCTCGGGAGGGTCGGTGTCGGTGCCGATGATGAGGCAGAGGCGGAAGCCATGGCGAGCCTGCTACTCCTCGATGGTAAACGGAAAGACCACGATGCACGCAGTCACGAAGACGAGATCGAACGCCAGCAGCACCTTGAACCACGCCATCGCGTCGCTCAACGGCTGCCCACGCAACACCACCGCCGACGCCTGTGCGGCAGGAATCACCAGCGGTACAAAAAACGGGAGCGTCATCATCGGCAGCAGCAGCTCGGCAAGCCGCGTGTTCGCCGCGATCGCCGCGAACAACGTGCCCACCGCGGCCAACCCGAGTGATGCGAGCAGCACAATGCCGATCAGCACCCCCCAACTGCTCCCTACATGAAGATCGAAGAAGAGCGCGACCGCGGGAAGCGCCAGCGCTTGCACGCCGGAGACGAACGCCAGATTCGCGAGCACCTTGCCGGTGAAGATCGATTCACGTGAGACCGGCGAGGCGAGCAGCCCGTCATAGGCGCGTTCGGCCAGCTCCAGGCCAAACGACCGATTGAGGCCGAGGAGCCCGGAGAAGGTGAAAATCACCCACAGTACGCCTGGGGCGAGATCCATCGCCGGGATGGCCGTGGGATCCCACGTAAAGCGGAAAATCACCACCGCGAGCACCGCAAACACCGTCGCGGCGAGAAACGCGCTGCGGGTGCGGAACTCGATGACAAGATCCTTGCGGGCGATGCGCCACGCATCGCCGAGGAAGGACGGCGGTCGGTGCGTCATGGACGGCGCATAGGGCCCGCTCATGCGATCCCCTCGTGCACCAGGGCGCGATAGCGCGTTTGAAACGTGGGCAGATCAAAGCCGTCCGGACCGGCCGCCTCTTCGTGGATGAAGGCGCCGTCCCGCATGATGACCGCACGGTCGGCGAGCGCGAGCCCTTCCATCAGGTTGTGCGTCACCAGCAGCAGCGTGGCACCCCCCGCCTTGAGCACGCGTAACGCGTCGGTGAACGCCAGCGCGCCGACTTCGTCGAGCCCGGTGTACGGTTCATCCAGCAGCACGAGCCGCGGTCCATGCACGAGCGCGCGGGCAATCGAGACCCGCTGCTGCAACCCGCGGCTCAGAAATCGGACGGGAGTGTGCTCGCGATCGAGGATGCGCAGCCGCCCAAGCACGTCGGTGGTGGCGCCTGCCGCATCGATCACGCCCTGACACTCGGCGGCGAAGTGGACATTTTCACGGACCGTGAGGGCGGGGTACAACATCGCGTGATGCGAAATGAGTCCCACGAGCCGTCGCGTATCCGCCGGCCCGGGCACGGGCGTTCCGAGCAGGTGTGTGGTCCCTCGTGTCGGCTTGAGCAGCCCACCCAGCAGCCGCAGCAGCGTCGTCTTGCCGGCACCGTTGGGACCGAACAGCGCCAGGCATTCCCCGGCCGCCAGCGTGACGCTCACGCCATTCACCGCCTTCCGCCCCGCGAACGCCCGGACCAGCGCCTCCGCCACCAGGGCTGGTGCCCCAGAGGCGCGCACAGAGACGGAACCGGTTTCGTCGGGGATCGGCATCGCTCTACATTAGCCGGACGAGGTTCGGCCCGCGATGGATTGGCCGAACCGGTCTGCTCGACATCCACCCCGCGCCCGCGGCTCCCCACGGCGGTTCTCCATGAGCGACTTCGACGTACTCCTGTCGGAAACCCGGTCCTTTCCTCCCGCCGACGGCTTCCGTGCCACGGCCCATGTGTCGGATGACGCGCTGCACACCCGCGCGGCGGCCGATCCCGAGGGGTTCTGGGCCGATCAGGCGGCCACGCTGACGTGGAGCCGACCGTGGGACCGCGTGATGGAGTGGACCCCGCCCCATGTGCAGTGGTTCACCGGTGGCCAGCTCAACGCCTCGGTGAATTGCGTCGATCGCCACATCCATGGCCCGCGGCGCAACAAGGCGGCGCTGATCTGGGAAGGCGAACCCGGTGATCGCCGGACGTACACGTACTGGGACCTGTATCGCGAGGTGAACCTCGCAGCGAACATGCTGAAGTCGCTGGGCGTCGGTAAAGGCGATCGGGTGGCGATCTACATGCCGATGATCCCTGAAGCCGTCTTTGCGATGCTGGCGTGCGCGCGCATCGGTGCGATTCACACCGTGGTGTTCGGCGGGTTCTCGGCCGAGTCGCTCCGCGATCGCATCAACGATTGCGGCTGCAAGGTGCTGATCACGGCGGACGGTGGGTATCGCCGCGGGCAGACGGTCCCACTCAAGCGCAATGCCGACGAGGCCCTCAAAGCCTGCCCGACCGTCGAGCACGTGCTCGTCGTGATGCGCCGGCGTAGCGGCGTCGGTGATGAAACCTTTGCCGAAATGCAGGACGGGCGAGACCACTGGTGGCACCGTCTCAAGCGCCAGGTGCCGGCGTACTGCGAGCCGGAAGTGATGGACGCCGAAGACGTGCTCTTCGTCCTGTATACATCAGGCACAACAGGCAAGCCGAAGGGGATCGTGCACACCACCGGTGGCTATCTCACCGGTGCGGCGGCGACCACGAAGTACGTCTTCGATCTCAAGGACGATGACGTGTATTTCTGTACCGCCGACATCGGGTGGATCACGGGGCACTCGTATCTCGTGTACGGGCCGCTCGCGAATGGGGCGACATGCGTGGTGTACGAAGGCGCCCCAGACTGGCCGGACAAGGATCGCTTCTGGCAGATCTGCGAGCGCTATGGCGTCACCATTTTCTATACGGCGCCGACGGCGATCCGCGCGTTCATGAAGTGGGGTGTCGACTACGTCACGAAGCACGATCTGTCGCAGCTGCGTCTCCTCGGCTCGGTCGGTGAACCGATCAACCCGGAAGCGTGGATGTGGTACCACGAACACATCGGCAAGGGACGCTGCCCCATCGTAGACACGTGGTGGCAGACGGAAACCGGTGCGATCATGATCTCGCCGCTTCCCGGTGTCACGCATACCAAGCCGGGTTCGGCGACGGTCCCCTTCCCCGGCGTGTCGGCGACGCTACTCGATTCCGCAGGCCACGAGATTCCGGTGGGCGGTGGCCTGCTGGCGATCACGAAGCCGTGGCCGAGCATCGCGCGGACGATCTGGGGCGATGATCAGCGGTATATCGATACGTATTTCTCGAAGTGGCCGGGACGCCCCGACCTCTATTTCCCCGGCGACGGCGCGAAGCGCGACGAGGATGGCTACCTGTGGATTCTCGGGCGCGTCGACGACGTACTCAATGTCGCTGGCCATCGCATCGGCACGATGGAAGTCGAGAGCGCCCTCGTTGATCATCCAGCGGTGGCCGAAGCGGCCGTGGTCGGCAAAGCGCACGACCTCAAGGGGCAGGCGATCGCCGCGTTCGTGACGTTGCGGGCCGGTTTCCATTCGAGCGGCAGTCTGCGCGACGAGTTGCGCGATCATGTGGCACAGAAGATCGGTGCGCTCGCGCGCCCCGACGACATTTTGTTCAGCGCGGACCTGCCGAAGACCCGTTCCGGGAAGATCATGCGGCGGTTGCTGCGCGACATCGCGGAAGGGCGTGCGCTCGGCGATACCACCACCTTGGCGGACCCGTCCGTTGTTGCGTCCCTCAAGGATCAGTACGAGGCCCAGGAAAGCTGAGCGCGCGTCGTGCGGGCGTGACGTAGATCAGGACGGCACGATTCCGGCGTGAGGCGAAGGTGCCCTTACCCCTTCGCCCATGCCGACCATGCTGACTCAGCTGTTTCCCGAGACTCTGTTCCCGCGGCGATTGACGCCCGAAAACGCGCAGCGGCTGCGCTTGGCGGCGGCTCGTGCGGATGAAGCCATCGTGCGCACGCATATCGACAATGCGCTGCGCTTCGTCGATCTGCTCGCTGCGGAGATCGGCTTCGAACGCGCCATCGACCTCTATCTCCGGGAGCTGGCCATACCGGAGCCACTTGCCTCGGTGGTCGCAACGCGCACTCTGGTGGTACTCGGGGATTCCCTCATGCTCCCCATTGAGGATGACAAGACAAACGGCACCGCCGAAGCGGTGCCGTTGCCGGAGCTGCGATTGGATGAAGCCGCGCGCCGCCGTCGCGCTTGACGGCTACGTTGACAGCTTCGCCTGACGGCTACGCGGTTACTGCTTGGCGGAATCCGTCGCGGCCGGGGTCGCCGGAAGCGTCGCGCGGATCGAGTCGACCACGGCCTTGAGCTGATCGAAGGTCAGACCACCGGGATACATCTTGTTCCCGATGACGAGCGTCGGGGTGCTGTTGACGCCGCGCTCCTGTCCCGCGGCCGCATTGGCCTGGATCTGCGGGAGCGGACGCTGGGCATCGAAGCACTCGGTGTACTTCGCCATATCGAGCCCGATGGTCTTGGCATATCCGTCGAGCAGCGGTCGCGGGTTGCTGGTGACCACGCCGCTCCACTCGCCCTGTCCCGCGAAGATGGCGTCATGCATCGCCCAGAACTTCCCCTGCTCATTGGCGCAGGCCGCGGCGAGGTGCGCCGACATCGTGTTCTGGTGAATGCTGGTGAGCGGGAAATCGTAGAAGCGGAAATTCGCGAGCCCCGCGTCCACAATGCGGCTCATGATGTCCGGTTCCTGCAGCGCCGCGAACTGTCCGCATCCCGGGCACTCGAAATCCGCGAACTCGATGATGGTGATCGGCGCGTTCGGATCGCCGCGCAGATACCCTTCGGCCTTGGGAAGCGGCGTGCCGGCCGCCAGCTCGATCGGCTTCGGCTTCGCCTTCTGCATGGCGGCCCAGATGCCGGCGCCACCCGCGATCAGGACCACGAGAATGACCGCCACGAAGGCGGAATTGGACTTCTTCTTACTGGGGGACACCTTCGCCACGTGCGCTCCTCGTCGTCGTCCGGTACCGGACGGGGCCAAGTCGTTTCCGGGCAGGCGCCCGGTGCTGCCAGAAGGCTCGTCGGCTGACTCGACGTCGTCAACTGTCCGGGCTGGCACGAGGGGCCGGCGCAGCAGCACCGCGGCGGCACCACAGCGCTTTCCCCCCGCATCACGTAGACCGATCATCGGCCCTAGGAAGCGTGGATCGGGGTCGTTAGGTTATACAAGCTGCACCGGAGATCCCCGGGCGGCCCTGTTCGACGCACTACCCAGAGGAAATGGCCAAGCCGAAGCTTCGTCCGCGTCGTGACGCCATGGCACCTTCGCCGTATCAGGAATGCCGTGACGAGTTGTTCCAGCAGATCATGCAGTGCGGTGTGATTGGGTGCCATCCCGTCGACCAGAAGGATTGGTTTGACGCGACGATGGTGTACTTCGCAGGGCGCTTTCCGGAGCTCAAGCCGACGGAACTCGCGGAACTGCGCACCCTGGGCGAGCGCTTTGCGCAGCCTGCCAAAAAGCAGACGCAGGAAGCCGCTGCCGTCTGATCGCCGCCACTGCTGCGATCCATACACGTATCGCGTAGGCGTATCGAACGAATGCCCCTCCTTGAGGGGCGTTCGTGTTTTCAGGATTTGCGCATCGCGACCGGGACGCGCTCGCGCCAGAGCATCAGGGTGTAGTCCACGGTGGCAATCAGCCCGAGCGCGCCAACGAGCAGCACGAGCGACGCCGCCCATTCGGGGCGTAACAGCACAGCCAGAAACGTGGCGATCTGTGCGACGGTCACCGCCTTCCCGGCGAGGCGCGCCTTGAAGGTGATGGGACGCAACCAGCTGACATTGCGCGCGACGAACCACCCGATCACCGACATCACGTCGCGGAACATGATGAGCAGCGCCTGCCACACCGTGAGATTCCCGCCCGCTACGTAGGCGACCACAACCCCCAACACGAAAAACCGATCGGCCACCGGGTCCACCAGCGCCCCGAACCGGGAGGCCGCGTGCGTCCGCCTCGCGATCCAGCCATCGAGCACGTCGGTGACGGAGGCGGTGATCAGCAACCCGAGACGCACCGGCACGTCGTTCGCCAGTACGAAGGCGATAGCCAGTCCCACACGAGACGTGGAGACCAGATTCGGTATCGTGAAAACCGGATTCGCGGTGGTCGCGCGGGGCATGATGCAAAGTACGCCGCATCGGCCTCAGGGTGCCAGCGAGCCTGATTCGGCATTAACCTCCCGCGCGCATGCTTACCGATCCGTCCCCGTTGCTCGTCACCAGCGTCGCCACGGCCGTGCTCGTCTGGGACGTGGCGATGGCGGGATGGATTGCGGCCCGTCGCGAGGCGCCGCGCCTCTTCACGCAGGTGACGGCGTTCTGCGGACTCCTCGTAATCCC
>JBDKIJ010000374.1:0-4146 GCA_039797155.1 Gemmatimonadota bacterium
CGTGGATGGTATCGAGGCCATCGCGTGCGTGCTGAATGCCGCGTGCTTTCCGCCCCTCGACGGGCGGCACGCCATCCGGATCGTTTAACGCCCCGCCTCGTCGGTCACGTGCACGTCGATAATCGTGCCGATAAGGCGCTGTGTCTTGCTGTAGGAACGAACCGGTCGTCCGGGAATCGCATCCCACCAGCGCCAGTCGGCGAATCCGAAGCGGCGCAATGTCTCGACTTTGTCCGATGGGAGATCCACGAGATCATTGCCATCCCGCCAGCGCGGTGCGCCCAGCATCCAATTCGTTGCACTCGCGATGAATCGCATCTCGGTCTCTTCTCCCTGAATCAGCAGCAGCGGGTAGCGGCCGGGCGCTGTGGGGGCCCGCAAGACCTTGGCTTCGGCGGTGGCATCGATCAGGCGCATCGTGATGATCGAGTCCGCATGGGAAGGCACCGCCTGCAGCGCAAGGAAGTCGCGTGTTCGATCGCCCCAAAAGGGTACGGCGCCAACCAATATCGCGGCCGCAGGCGCTGTCGTCGTGACACGCAACTGCATAGTGCCATCGAGGAGTTCCCCCGGTGCCACCCGAATGGTACGACGGACCGAATCAATGGGCTGATTATTCAACCGCCCCCCATGCACCTGGATTCGCGCCACGGAATCCGGTGCGTGCCGCGATACCAGATTCAACACGCGCGTTCTGGCAAGCACCGAATCGCTGGCCTCCAGCGCGAGATAAAAGACGCCGCTCCCCACGACCCGCAAGTCGGGGAATGACACACGCCCGGCATTCACCGAACGGACCGTTTGGCCTTCCAGTCGAACCGTGCCTCGCTCGGTCATCATCCGAATGCGGGCAACCTTCGGGGTACGCCGAGTCGTCCCACCCCGTTGGTCGAGGAAGCTGGCTGTCAGCGGAAGGTCGAACTCTGCCGCCCATTGCAACGAATCCCGCGTGGCGAAGTCGAAGAGGAACCCGTTCGAGCTCTCCGGAATCCGGATCTCCACGCGCGCCACCGGCGGCTCCAAAGCGCCAGATGACGCCAAACCGCCGCCGACCCCGACGCTGGTGAGGAGCAGCAGCGCCGCCGCGCGCGGATACCCACGCCACCACCGC
This sequence comes from Gemmatimonadota bacterium, assembly GCA_039797155.1. Taxonomy (GTDB): domain Bacteria; phylum Gemmatimonadota; class Gemmatimonadetes; order Gemmatimonadales; family Gemmatimonadaceae; genus Gemmatimonas. Next base: position 1,112 of record JBDKIJ010000374.1, read on the forward strand.
AGCGGCCAGCGGACCGACGCCGCAAGCTGTCGCGCACTTTCCGGTACGGCGGCATCGCCAAGAAAGCCGAGTGCGGCCCGCATCGGATCCTGCCAATGCGTGGTTTGCTGCTCCTGATCGAGCCATCGGCGAAATGCTTGCGCCGCCATTCCGTCATCCACGGTCTGCAGGAGGCGCCCCGCCAATTTCAGCATACGCGACGACACGACGGCGGGTGCGAGCAACGCCACGCCGCATAGCTGGCGCAGACGCCGCTGTTCGGTCGTACTGACGAGCGCGAGGACTGCATCCGCCAACCGATCGTGCGCAAGCTCCCACCCGACCGCTGACCGCGTCAGCAATCCACGCGTGGCAAGCTCCTGCACGCTCAAGCCGGTCGTCGCCACCGCCTGCACCACCTCATCGTCGAGTGGACCGCCGCACAGCGCCAGCGCCGCGAGAATCGTGAGCGATCCGGTCGGCAGATCGGCGAGCAGCTTCTCCAACACCCCACCCTGTCCCAACGTGCGACGGAGCAGGTCAGGATTGGTGATGCTCCACTGGCCGTCCTGGATCTGCAGCAGGCGCCGCTCGATCGCGAGATCGATCGCCGCGAGCGCCAGCATGGGGACGCCACCCGAAATCTCGTGCAGCAGGGTCGCGAGCTCGCGCAGCATCGACGGATCGGCGGCGGCCATGCTCGCGACCATCGCCTCGAGGTGCTCGATCGCGAGCGGGCCCAGATCCACGAAGGTCGTGCCATCCGGCACCGCCCAACTGCGTCCGGAGATGCGGGTGGCCACGATCATCAGCACGCGATGCGCCGCAAGGCGGTCCGCTATGCTCGCCAACACCTGCCGGGAATTCGCATCCGCCCAATGCAGATCGTCGATCACGAGCACCACGGGCGACTCGTCCGCGACGCACGCCAGCAGCTCCACCAACGCGAGGGTGCGCTGCCGGACCACGTCGTCGGGCGCCGCTGACCGCGGCGCAGCCGTGCGATAGACCGCCGATAGCGACGGGGCAAGATCAACCAGGATGGCGGTCGTTGCCGCGGATACCCCGAGCGAGCCGGGGAGCTCCGCGAGCGCTTCCGCAACCGCAGCCACGCAGGCGAAGGGCACATCCCGATCGACCGGACGCGCGCGAATCGGCACCGTCGTCCCTCCGCCATGCCCCACCCGCTGGCGGAATTCATCGAGAAGGCGCGACTTGCCGATTCCCGCGCTCCCCCGCACGACGGCCAAGTGGCCGACCTGCTGCCGATCGACCGTGCGATACAGTTGCACCAGCGTGGCAAACGCCCGTTCGCGCCCGACCAACTCCGGGCGCGGGCGCCGTTCCCCAGCGATCGGCCCGAGTTCGACTTCGCGCTGCAGGCGATCCACCAGCGCTCGGGTTTCGGCGTCCACCTCAAGCTCCAACTCCACGACGGCCCGTTCCAGCGCGCGCGCCACAACGAAGGCCTCGCGACGATCCCCGCTGGCGAGCAACGCGCGCAACTCGAGGTGCCAGTGTGTGACGTCGTCCGGATGCGCGTCCCGAAGACGCCGCGCGATTTCGGCCGCCTCACGCGGGCGCTCCGCCTGCAGCCGCTGCTCGACCAGGGTCCGTCCAACCCGCTGCCAGACCGAGCGCAGCCGATCCCGCACCCCATCACACCAGTGCTCGAACCCCGCGCTGCCGGTGGTCGCGAAATCGCTCACGAACTCGCCGGTATACAGCGTCCAGGCGGCCGCCAGATCGCCAGCCGCGACCGCGGCATCGAAGTGGCCCACATCCGTCGTCACCGCGAGGGCGAGCGTGATGTCTTCCCCCTCGCTCAGCAACGCGTCGTCGCCAAAGCGCTGACGAAGGACCCAGAGCGTCTGGCGCAACGTCCGGCGCGCCCGCTCCACCTCGACCGTGCCCCACAACAGCGCAATCAGCCGATCCCGCGACGCCCGTCGCTCCGGCGCGAAGGCGAGATACGCCAACAACGCCAACGGCTTTTGGCCGCCCAAATGGCGGACGAGCTGACCGTCGGATGTCGTCTCTATGAGCTCGAACGACCCCAGTGTGCGCAGATGCATGCCGCATGCTGCACATCAGGAGTCATTCCGGCGTCATCCGACCCACATCTTCACCGCCATGAACACCAGCAGGACGGCAAACGCCCGTTTCAGGTAGAACGCGTCCACGTTGGTTGCGACCCACGCGCCGAAGAACGCGCCGAAGGCCATCCCGAGGGTGATGAACAGCGCATCCCGAAACTGCAGATGCCCGGCGCGATAGTAGGTGAACGCACCGATGGCGGCACTGACCGGAATCACCAGCGCGGCCAATGAGGTCCCGGCCGCTTGCGGCGCCGGCATCTTCGCCAGATAGATCAGGGCGGGAACGATCACGACGCCGCCACCGATCCCGAACAGACCGGACAGAAAGCCGGCCCCCAGACCGATCGCTACGAGCAGGAGAATCATACAAAAAGAATAGCCGATATATTCCCCGCATGCTGCCCGAATCCTCGCTTTCCTTTCTCAAGCGCCTCCTCGACACCCCGGGACCCTCCGGATTCGAGGGTGCGCCCGCCAAGGTGTGGCGGGCCGAGGCGGCCACCTTCGCCACCAACGTCCAGGCCGACGTGGTCGGCAATTCGGTCGCCACCATCCCGGGACGCGGCGGGGACGGGCCACAACCGACGATCCTGCTGGCGGGTCACATCGATGAGATCGGCGTGATCATCACACACATCGATGATCAGGGGTACGTCTACATCGAGCCGATTGGCGGGTGGGACCCCCAGGTGCTCGTGGCGCAGCGCATGCGCTTCCTGGGCCGCGATGGTGATGTCTACGGGGTAATCGGCAAGAAGCCGATTCATCTCATGAAGCCCGACGAGCGCGAGAAGGCCTCGAAGATCACCGACCTGTGGGTCGACATCGGGGTGACCAACAAGGCCGAAGCGCTCGCGCTGCTTGAAGTCGGCGATCCTGGGGTCATCGACAGTCGGGCCCTTGAGCTTCCCAACCGTCGCCTCGTCTCGCGCAGCATCGACGACCGGATCGGCGCGT
>JBDKIJ010000375.1:0-2567 GCA_039797155.1 Gemmatimonadota bacterium
GGAGGATCTCGCCCGATTCGGGCTGTCGGCCGACGAGGTGCTCGCTCGTGAGACGGGACTGGCGCGCGATGCGCGCTGGACGCGGCTGATGGCGTTCGAAGTGAGCCGAGCCCGCGCGTTATATGCGGCCGCCATGCCGGGGATCGCGCTGCTTGAGCCCGACGCCCAGCGGTGCGCAGCGGCGTGTGCCACGGGATACGCCGGCATCCTGTCGGCGATTGAAGCTCAGGGGTACGACACGCTCTCTACGCGCGCCCGCATCGGGCGCCTGGCTCGCGTCGGCATTCTCTGGAACGCGTGGCGTTATCGGGCCACTCCTCCGGACCTCACGACCCTCGGTCATGGTCCGCGCATCGTCTGGGAGCCCAACGCGGCGTCAGCACGCGTGGACTCCATGATCCGCCTCGCTTGAGCAGGTGATTTGCCCATGAGTACGATGTCTTCGAATCGCTGGTCGCTGATGAAGGTCGCCATGATGGCGCTGGCGGCGCATGCCTTCTTCACGCTCTTTTCCGCGTTCGCCTTCTCCACCTTCCTGATCCCGCCGTATCCGGAGTGGCTGCAGACGCCGGCCAATCAGAAGGTCATGGTGATGGGCTTCCGCTACGGAGGGGCGACGACCGTGACGCTGGGCGCCATCGCCGGGATCGCCTTCCTGGCGCACGTGATCGGACTCCGCCGCGCGCTCCCGGTCTTTGCCGTCTCACTCGGCTTGGCGTTCCTGTCGGAGTACGCCGGCACCGTCACGGACTATCCGTTCGGCGCCTACGAGTACACCGACCAGCTGGGGTACAAGATCCTCGGGCGCGTCCCGTTCAACATTCCGACCTCGTGGTTCTACATGCTGGTCGCGTCGCTGGCGATCTGCGGCCGCTTTTTGCCGGCCAAGGATGACAACACGTCGCGCTGGTGGTGGGCGTTCGTGGGCGGCGTGGTCCTGACGTTGTGGGATGTCTCGATGGACCCGGCGATGGTGAAGACCAATCACTGGTACTGGCAGATCGGTGACCTGTCCGACCGGAGCGCCTTTGAGCAGGCGATCGGGTATCCGGTGTTCTACGGCATGCCGATCACCAATTGGCTCGGGTGGCTGCTCACTGGCATCATCGTGGCGCGGGCGATCCTCGCATTCATCCCGCCATCGGTCTGGGTCCGCGAGCTGGCGCCCCATTCGCTGCCACTCTGGCTCTACACCGTCAACGGCATCCTGCCGATCGCGATCTGCCTGCGGCAGGACATGGTGCCGGCAGGCATCCTCGGCGCGATCGCGATGGGGATTCCGCTCTGGGCAGCCATGCGGCGATCCCCCTCGCCGCTCGGGGTTTCCCGGGCACCGCACGAACTCCCGGCGCGTTAAACACCGGATACGGCCACATGGAACGCCTCGTCCCGATCTTCGATTCCGACGCCCTCCCCATCGGGATTCTGGCGTGGATCCTGATCGAGGCCACCGTGCTGGTCCTCTGGCAGCGCCGCAACCCCGAGTCGCCGCTTGGCACGCCCAACGTGGCGCGCATCGTGAGCTTTCTCGGTGCGGGCGGGTCGCTCGTCGCGGCGATGATCTTTCATCGCCGGGATGATCCCTCGCCCCTCGGCTTCGCCATCGCGATGCTGTCGTCGCTCGTGTTGCACCTCTGGCACATCATCATCCTGTTGCGTCGCTGAATCGGGCGGCGCGCAGGCGCTCTGCACCTTCAGCATTTCCGTCATGCGTATTGTCGTTATCGGCAGTGGATTCGGTGGCCTGGCCGCCGCCATTCGCCTGCAGGCGCAGGGTCACGACGTCACGATCGTCGAAAAGCTCGACAAGCCGGGCGGGCGCGCCTACGTCTTCGAGCAGGACGGCTACACCTTCGACGCAGGCCCGACGATCATCACGGCGCCGTGGGTCATCGAGGAGCTGTTCGCCCTCACCGGCCGCAAGACCGAAGACTACATCCAGCTCGTCCTGCTCGACCCGTTCTACAACATCCGGTTCGAGGACGGCTCCGTCTTCCACTACAATGGCGATCAGGAGAATCTGATCCGCCAGGTGCGTGAGTTTTCCCCGTCGGACGTGGCCGGCTACCAGAAGTACCGCAAGAAGTCGTGGGAGATCTTCAATGTCGGCATGCCGCTGATCGACAAGCCGTTTTTGACGATCAGCTCCATGGTGAAAGCCCTCCCGGACCTCATCCGGACCCGTTCCGACAAATCGGTGGCCGGCCTGGCCGGGCAGTACCTCAAGGACGAACGCCTGTTGCAGGTGTTCTCCTTCCATCCCTTGCTGGTCGGTGGCAACCCGTACAAGTCGTCATCGATGTACGCCCTCATCCACAAGCTCGAGCAGCAGTGGGGCGTGCTGTTCTGCATGGGTGGGACCGGCGCTCTGGTGCGTGGCCTGGTCCGGGCGTTCGAGGATCTGGGTGGCACCATCCGCTACGAGAGCGAGGTCGCGGAAATCCAGGTGGGGGCGAATCAGCGCGCCACCGGCGTCCGCCTGAAGAATGGCGAGCAGCTGCGTGCTGATGCCGTGGTGTGCAACGGGGATCTCGTGCAGGCCTATCGCACGCTCCTCAAGCCTGAAG
>JBDKIJ010000376.1:0-2631 GCA_039797155.1 Gemmatimonadota bacterium
GCGCGCATGCAGCTCCCGCGCGGTCGGGGACTGTGGCCGGCTTTCTGGCTGCTTGGCGACAATTTTCGCACCGTCGGTTGGCCGGCCAGCGGCGAGATCGACATCATGGAGTACCGTGGCCAGGAGCCCAGCCGCGTGCTCGGCACAGTGCACGGCCCGGGGTATTTCGGCGGGGGCGGCATCACGGGTGACACGACGCTGCGCAATGTGCGCTTCGACAACTCGTTCCACGTGTTCGCCATCGAATGGAGCGCCAATCAGATCGAATGGTTCGTGGATGGGCAGCGCTACCACAGCGTGCTGCGCGAGGACGTGCCGGGGCAGTGGGTGTTCGATCGGCCGTTCCACATGATCCTGAACGTAGCCGTTGGCGGCACGTTCCTCGGCGCTCCCGACCAGTTCACGCCCTTCCCCACTGCGATGGTGGTGGATTGGGTGCGCGTCTATCGCCTCCCACCCTGAGCGGGTCCATGCCCACCGCTGCCTCGACCACGGCGCCTGCTGATCGTATCCCATTCGCGCACAAGCTCGCCTACGGCATGGGGGCGTTGATCAACAACCTGCTCGCCGCCGCGATCGGGGGCATGACCATCATCCTCAACCTCGGGTTGGGGATGAATCCGGCACTCGTCGGTCTGCTGGGGGCGATTCCGCGATTCGTCGATGCGGTGATCGACCCGCTGATGGGCTACGTCTCGGACAAGACGACGTCGCGGTGGGGGCGGCGGCGCCCCTACATCTTCGGCGGCGCCATCGCCTCCGGTGTGCTCTTCATCGCACTGTGGCAGTTGCCGGCGGCCCGGTCGGAATCGTTCTACTTCTGGTGGTTCCTGATCGGCTCCGTGCTGTTCTACGTGGCCTACACCGTGTTCGCGGCGCCGTGGGTCGCGTTGGGCTACGAACTCACCCCCGATTACCATGAGCGGACCCGGCTCATGGGGGTGCAGAATTTCATCGGACAGATCGCTTATCTGATTTCGCCGTGGTTCCTGTGGATCATGAACCGAACGGCGTGGTTCCCCACGCCGACCGAGGGCGCGGCCGGTCTGGCCATCGGCATCGGCGTGACCGCGATCGTCATCGGCATTATTCCCGCGGTGGTGTTGCGTGAGCGGTACGCGGCGGCGGCACCATCCCCGTCGTTGCCCGAAGCCTCGACCAACCTGTCCGCGGTGATGCGGCGGCATCTGACGGAGTTCACGAGCGGCTTCGCGATCACGCTCCGTTCGCGTCCGTTCCTCGTGCTCTGCGCCGTCACGTTCCTCGTGTTCAACGGCTTCATCACCGTGTCGGCGTTCCAGTCGTACGTGATCATCTACTACGTGTTCGGTGGTGATCAGTCGCTGGGGGCGCAGTATGCGGGCTACGCGGGGACGCTCGGCGCGGTGTCGTCGTTTGCGGCGATCTGGTTGGTCACGTGGCTCGGCACCCGCATCGGGAAGCATCGCGCCCTCATGACCTCCACGGTCATTTCGGTGATCGGGTATGTGCTCAAGTGGGTCTGCTTCAATCCGGCCCATCCGTGGCTGCTACTGGTGCCCGCGCCACTCATGGCGTTCGGCCTCGGCGGTCTGTTCACCCTCATGCCATCGATGATCGCCGATGTGGTCGACGTCGATGAGCTCGAGACGTACGAACGTCGCGAGGGGATGTACAGCTCGATCTACTGGTGGGTGGTGAAGCTCGGCATGGCGGCCGCGCTGGCCCTGGGCGGATATCTCCTGAATGCCACCGGCTTCGATGTCGCGCGCGGCGGGGCGCAGGGAGCCTCGACGATCTTCCTGCTGCGCCTCGCCGATGTCCTCGTCCCCGCCGGTACCTCGGTGCTCGCCGTGCTGGCGCTCTGGCGTTATCCGATCACCGAGGCACGCGCGTCTTCGGTGCGTCGCGAGCTGGAGGCCAGACGTGACGCGTCGCCCGTCGTCGCGGCGAGCGTCAGCCCGTAGCCACGGGGAAAGAGGCACCCCATCGCGGTCGCGTCGGCGCCCATGCGCTCCGGCCACGCGAAGGGGAGCCGCCCCTGGAAGTCCTCGTCGCCGAAGAGCAGGTCGGCGATGCCCTGCGCTTCGGAGCCCGGCAGCCATGCGGCGACGAACGCCGATGATGCCGCCATTTCCTGCTCGGCGACGACGGGACGTCCGGACACCAGCACCGTCACCACGGGAATGCCGAGCGCGGCAATCCGTTCGATCGTGGCGAGATCCTCGGGATGCCGCGCGTGCAGTTCGAGCGTGTCACCATACGGGACCAACTCCGCGCAGGGCAGACCCAGCGCGGCACCCGATGCCACGCGCGCGCCACGGATGTCGCCCTGCCCTTCGGCGTAGGGATGTTCGCCGATCACTACGACGGCGACATCGTGTCGGGACGGATCGGCCAGGCTGCCGTCGGCCGACCACTCCGCGTGCGGAGCGACCGCGTGAATGGCTTCCCACACGGAGGTCCCCCCGGCGATCGCGTCGTTGCCGCGCACGCCCTGCCACGCGATGGTGAAGCCGCCGCACTGCGCTCCACGGTCATCCGCGAGGCGACCGGCCACGAGTATGTGCTGCGCGCGTGCGAGCGGGAGTGTTTCGCCGTCGTGCGCGAGCAGTACGCACGACTTCCGTACCGCTTCCCGCGCGACCGCGC
>JBDKIJ010000377.1:0-3504 GCA_039797155.1 Gemmatimonadota bacterium
TCGGGAGTCCGATGCCGATGCCCTCGCTGAAGCTCCACGCGGTGCCGCCGCCGTCGCGATCGCGTGCGATGCTGGCGGTGGCGAATGCCTCGAAGGCCGCGTGCCCCTCTGGCAGCACGTATACATCGGTGGTCAGGAAGCGCCGGCCCGATGTCCACTTGGGCTGCATCGCCGGGCCGACCAGATCCTGCTCGGCGAGCGCGGGCGCGCGCTCGTCCTCGACGACGACTTCGCCGAGTTGCCAGCGTTGCGGCGGGGGATCGATGGAGGACCAGCCCGCGGACGCAAGTGTCACGGCGCCGACGGCGACGGCGGTCGAGGCGATCAGGGATGTGGGAGATGAGGAGGTCGGCTGCAGCACGGGGCGGGGAATCTAGCGGGGGTGCGGAAGCAAGGCGAACCCGCACAATCCCGATCATCCCTCCAGCCGATCCGTGCTCGCGGACATTGGATGGCGAGAGTCCGAGAAACAATTCCTCTGCTGGTATCCATGGCACACTCCACGGTTCCTCTGGGCATCGGCCTGGAGGATCATCCGCCGCCGAACCCGACCGCCGCTGCGGAGCGTTGGCGAGTTTCGCGCAGTCCACATCGATCGTGATCACGACTCCCATGCACATGACAGGCACGACACTCCGGGTCCTCATCGCCGCGCACGCGGTCGCCGCGTTCGGCGTCTCGGCATCGGTCGCCCGCGCGCAGGATTTCGCGGAGTCGTTTGATATCGTCGGTTCGGATACCGGCAGCGGCCCGTCGGCGCTTCTCTCGCGCGGCTACGAGTTCCGCAGCCTTCTCGACGCCGGACTCGTCGACGAACCGTGGCAGCAGGGACCGTGGTTCGCGGGTGCGCCGGCGCCTTGGCAGGGGACGGGATACCTGCGCGGATCCGTTCCCGTGCCCGCGTTCGTGGCGGGCAGTTTCGTCAACTGGATCATCCTTCCCGCGATCCCCGGACAGTCCGAAGGCAAGATCGCGTCGGTCTGGCTGCGCGGGTTCGTGACCGGCAACTTCCCGCTCGCGGGTGCGGTCGAACTGCGCTACTCCCCGAGAGGCGGAACAGCCACCGGCCCGACGACCGCATCGGTGGGTGACTTCACCGAGGTCGTCGCCTTCAACACGAACTCGGTGATGAGCTCATGGGACCACCTGCAGGGCGATGTGCCCGGCGCGGGGCGTCTCGCGATCCGCTGGGCGGGCGTCGCGCCCTTCAGCTTCTCGGGGACCACGCTCGATCTGCTGGTCGACGACTTCACGCTCACGGGCGACGGCGCCACTCCGCCCTTGCCGCAGCCGGGTGAGACGGTGCACTGGACGCCGGCGATGAGCCCGATCCACCTGACCAACCAGCAGGTGATTCCCGCGGGCGGCACGCTGGTGATCGACGCGGGTACCGAGATCTGGTTCGACTTCAACAGCGAGAACTTCACTGGGAGCGAGATGCTCGCCGTGGGCGGGGTGATCCGTCTCGAGGGCACGGCGAAGAATCCCGTGCGCCTGCGCCGCGGCGTGAACACGCCGAACATTCCCTCGATCGGCGTCGGCTCGGGCCAGCTCGTGACGGTCGGAACGCCCGCGATGGTCGACGCGAACTTCGTCGACAGCGACATCTCGATCCGCGGCGGCCAGTCGGCCTTCATCCGCGTGCGCAACTCGAACTTCCACCGCGCGCAGCCGATCGACTGGACCAGCCTCACCGACGCACAGTGGCAGACCCCGACGGTGGGTGGCGGCAAGGTGACCGCGCGCATCGAGGGCAGCGTGTTCCGCAACGCCATCGTGGAGCTCGATGACGCGCTGTCGATCGTGACGGGCTGCACCTTCGACGATGCGCTGCTGCGGGTCGAGCGGTTCCCGATGGCGCAAACGCACGCGATCACCGGCAACACCTTCCGCAACAGCACGCGCTTCGTGCCGATGGACCTCGGCGGCTACGACTTCCAGCTCGCGGGAAACACGATCACGGGCAACCTCTGGCCCGTCGGGCTCGGCGGCGCGGGACTCACGCGCGACAGCGTCGTGCCCGCGAAGGGCAACATCAACAACCGCGTGCCGATCGGCGGCGCGGCGGGTTCCGAGATCGTCGGACCCATGCATCTGCCGCCGATGGCGGTGCCGTATCTGCTGAGGTCGCAGCTGACCGCCGGCAACCAGTACGACTCGCAGGTGACCTTCGAGGCGGGCGCGACCGTGGAGATGGGCCCGAACTCGGGCATTCTCTTCGAAGGGGTCGCCCGCACCGAGATCCGCGGCACTCCCGAGGCGCCCGTGCGCTTCGTGCCCGAGGTCCCCGGTCAGCGCTGGACCTCGGTCTCGACCGCGTCGAACCCGCCGCTCACCATCCGCAACGGCTACTTCGAGGGCGCCCGCTGGGCGGTCGGTGGCGTCGACACGCTCTACTTCGTGCTCGACTGCGAGTTCGTGGGCAACGAGATCGGCGTGCAGGCGGGCGACCTCTGCGGCGCCGTGGTGTCGCGCTCGCGGTTCCTGAACAACGGCATCGGCTGCTTTGCGCCGTGGGCGGGCGACTCGGGCATCGACCAGGGGCGGTTCTTCGATGCGGGGCCAGGCAACCCGAACTCCTTCGAGGGCGCGGGCGTCGGCGCGACCACCGAGCCACCGACCATCGACTTCAGCGAGATGCGCCACGCGTGGTGGGGCGCCGCGAGCGGCCCGCAGCACTGGACGAATCCGAGTGGCCAGGGCGTATCGGTGGGCGAGTGGGTGGGCGTGCTGCCGTATCGCGCGACGCCCGTCGACTTCACCGACCACCCGCCCGTGGTCGATGCGATGCCCATCGCCAGGCGCCAGCTGCGCGCCGGCGACAAGATCATCCTCCACTGGAACGCGCGCGATACCGGCGGCACGATCGTGTCGCAGCGGCTCGAGTTCCGCCCGAACTCGGGGTTCAACGACGGCATCGTGGCGGTCGCGAACATCCCCGCTTCCGCGCGCAGCCTCGAGTTCACCATTCCCGACACGCGCAACGGCGATCCTGTGCTGGGCAACGACCTCGGGCTCGCGGTGTTCCGCCTGATCGCCGTCGACGACAGGGGGCAGGAGGGCTGGGACGAGTTCCACTGGAGGCTCGCGCCGACGGCGCCGTTCGATGTGACCTTCACGGGCGACTTCACGCCCGTGCGCCGCGTGGGTGAGAACTTCAACGTGTCGGTGTCGCTCGGGAGCATCCTCGAGTACCGCCTCTACGCCGACGACATACCGGGGGATGTGCAGTTCCTCGGCGCGAGCGCGCTTGCCGACGGCGTCGGTGGGCTCGCGGCGATCCAGAACACCATGCCCGCGATCAGTTCCGATCTGCTCCGCTACGCGGTCGTGTTCGGCGACGAGGAGTTCTACAGCCCGTACTTCTCGAACCGTCCGCGCGCGGAGCTCGGCGACGCGGCACCCGTCGTATCGATGACGTCGCCCGCGCAGGGAGCGAGCTATTCCGGTGGCGGCATCGTGCCCATCCGCTGGACCGCGAGCGACGCCGAGGGCCTGCGCGAC
>JBDKIJ010000378.1:0-2529 GCA_039797155.1 Gemmatimonadota bacterium
ATCACTGGACGCATCACCGCGGCTGATCGGGTCACTAAGGATGCGCGCGTGTACGACCGGATTCAGTTCCAGTTCGACCTGCACGAGCCGGACGGCCAACAAGCCGCGCGCACCACCATCACCTGGCACTATCGAAGGAATCTGCGATGAACGTGCACCCCGGGGATTCGATTCCGTCCTGGCACATGCCCAGCGTGCTCGCGACCCGCATGCAGACAATGGCGGCCATTTTGCGCGACCCCAATCCCGTGCATTGGGATCGACGTGTCGTGGCGAAACTCGGCTACGGCGAGCGTACGATCAACCAGGGACCGCTGGGCTTGAGCTACATGATCAACATGCTGCACGCATGGACCGGCCCGACGTCTATTCGCCGGATCTACATGACCTTCCCGAAACCCGTTCTGGACGGCGATAACATCATGGCCATGGGTAGCGTGACCGCCGTGCGCGAGGCAAACGGCGAGCGTCTGGCCGACTGCGAGATCTGGCTCGAGCGGGCGTCGGGCGACCGACCGCTCGTAGGTCGCGCGACGGTCGCCATTCCGTCCTAGCCGGCGCTGATCTGCAGCTGCGCGATAGCCGCGTCGCGAATCTCGTACAGCTCGATGACATTGCCGAACGGATCACGCCCGTAGATGGCAGCAGAGCGACCGAAATCCACCGGCGGGCCCACGAAGGTCATGCCCGCCTCGACCAGTCGCTGATACTCCTCGGCCATTCCCCGAACCTGCAGCGCAATGTGCGCATAACCGTGGTCACACGGGCGCGACCGCCGATCCTCCGGCGTCGGATGGTGATACTCCCAGATCTCCAGAAACGCGTTCGGTGCCTTCAGCATTGCCATGCGGGCATCCACCCCATCGAGACCGATCGCACGATCCGCTAACGGGGCATCCCCTGAGAACACCGACCGCTGTACCTCCTCGAAGCCGAGCACATCCCGATAAAAGGTGAGCGCACGCTCGAGATCCGAGACCGAAATCGACACATGATGCAGTCCGACGATCATTACCTGTTCCCCTGTCCCTTCGAGCCTTCGAGTATTGCACCTCACCGCAGACGAGGCGAGGTCACGGCGCATTCCCAGCACGCGTGCAGGTTGGCGCTTGCCGATCGCCGTGCAAGATGGAAACATCATCAGTCTGGCGCGCGACGGGGGGTTGCGAGCCCACCGCAGCGGAGACCGACCATGTCCGACGAACTCGCGCACTCGACCGCGTTAACGGGGGCTGGTCTGGCGCGCTGTCCCGGACCGAGCACCAGCGAAATCATCGCGGCGGACGGAGATCCGGCACCCCGTCCGTTGGTGGAACACAGCTATCAGTTCCTCGGCGACAGCGATCTGGCCTTCAGCCGCTATACCGATCCGGACTTGCACGCGGCCGAGCTGCGCACGGTGTGGTCGCGCACGTGGCAATGGGCGTGCCGCGAGGAACATGTGCCTGCTCCCGGCGACTTTCATGTCTACGACGTGGGCGACCGTTCGGCACTGATCGTGCGGGGCAGCGACGGCCGTTTGCGTGCCTTCGTCAACTCCTGCCCGCACCGAGGCATGCAGTTCAGTGCGGCGGGTACTCACGGCCACGGCAAACAGTTTCTCCGCTGCCCGTTCCACGGCATGTCATGGCATCTAGACGGCTCACTGCGTGACATTCCCTGTCGCTGGGACTTCCCTCATGTCGAGGACGCCACGTTCCGACTGACAGAGCTGCCGCTCGATACCTGGGGTGGGTTCGTCTTCATCAATTTCGACCGGGATGCCACGCCTCTCGCTGACTTTCTGGGGGTGCTGCCCGAACACTTTCGCACCTTCGCGTATCCGCTCGAACAGCGCTACGTGGCGCTCCACATGCACAAGACCCTGCCGGGGAACTGGAAGATGTGCCTCGAAGGATTCCTCGAGGCCTACCACGTACTTGCCACCCATCCCGAGGGACTGCGCACCGCGGGCGATGCCAACGCCCAGTATGATTTCTGGGGCCCGCATGTCTCGCGTTTCGTGCACACGGTCGGCTACCAGAGTCCGCATCTCGCTAACCGGCCGAGCGAGCAGGAACTGTTTCGTAACCTCGGTCACGGCGACACGCCGCTCCCCCCCGGGGTTGGCGCGCGGCAGCAGCACGCGGCCATTATGCGGGAGCGACTTGGCGCCCTGTTGGGCGTCGATTTGTCGGACGTGAGCACGAGCCAGATGCTCGACTCGATTCAATACTTTCTGTTTCCGAACGCGTTTTTCTTCCCGGGCATCGGCATCCCGCTCATCTATCGTTTTCGACCGCTGGATGTCGATCACTGCATACACGAGATCCTCATGTTGCAGCCGGTGCCCGCAAACCGACCACGGCCGCCGCCGGCTGAAGTGGTTCACCTCGGCATTCAGGACAGCTACAAGTCGGTGCCCGCGTTCGTGGCGACCGGGCTCGCGCACGTGCTCGATCAGGACACCGAAAATTTCTTTCAGCAGCGCGCCGGCATCAAAGCCGCCAGCAAGCAGGGGCAGACCCTTGGCAACTACCAGGAAGCCCG
>JBDKIJ010000379.1:0-5501 GCA_039797155.1 Gemmatimonadota bacterium
TCTCTCCACCGTGCTCGACGTAAAGATCTGGGATTACCCGACACACGCCGCGTCGAAGCCGATCGCGATGATCCCGAACTGCGCCGCGACGCGCCATGCGCATTTCACGCTCGATGGATCAGGCGTCGCGTCACTCCCCGTGCCGAAACTGTCCGACTGGCCGGCGATCACCTGGCGTCCGGATGCGAATGCGAAGCGCGTCGATCTCGACACCCTCACGCCGGAGGTGGTCGCCACGTGGAAGGCGGGGGATCGACTGCTCCTGAATGGCAAGATGCTCACGGGGCGTGACGCGGCGCACAAGCGTATTGCCGATCTCTTCGCGAGTGGCGAAGGGCTGCCGGCCGGTGTCGATTTCACGAATCGCGTGATCTACTATGTCGGCCCGGTCGATCCGGTGCGCGATGAAGCGGTAGGCCCTGCCGGTCCGACCACGGCGACGCGCATGGACAAGTTCACCGAGATGATGCTGGCCAAGACGGGGCTCATCGCCATGATCGGCAAGGCCGAGCGCGGCGCGATGGGGCTGGAGGCGATCCGCAAGCACAAGGCGGCCTATCTGATGGCCGTCGGCGGTGCCGCATATCTCGTATCGAAGGCGATCCGCTCGTCGCGCGTCGTGGCCTTCGCCGACCTTGGCATGGAGGCGATCTACGAGTTTGACGTCGAGGACATGCCCGTCACGGTGGCCGTCGATGCCGAGGGGAGCAATGTCCACGAAACCGGCCCCGCGGTGTGGAAGGACAAGATCTCCAAGGGACTCCCGGTGCTAAACTGAGCCTCGGCTGCTGACAAAGGAAAACGGGTGGACGTCGCAATGAGCGGTGTCCGCCCGTTTGGCAATGTGATCAACTGATTACCACGGACGGCCGCGGAAACTGCACGGAAACCACACGGAAGCAGCTGACGTTCGCGCATTTCATCAGATCATGGCAGGTCCTTCAAACATTGATGCGTGCTTGTCCAAACAAGACGACGCTGTTCGAACTTATGACCGAAATTGAACAGAAGCCCAACCGGGAGATTCGACGCCCTGAGATAGTTCAGGAGTTGTGCTTCGTGTGCACCGATGAGGCGATCAACCGCCTTCAATTCGACGAGGACTTGCTCCTCCACGAGCAAATCAGCACGGAAGTTGCCGACGACCTGGCCATGAAAATGCACCTGCAAGGGTGCCTCGCGTCTGACTCGGAGACCTCGTGCCGCAATTGCCTGAGCCATGGCACTGAGATACACCGATTCGAGAAATCCCCAACCAAGGGTGTGATAGACGTCTCGTGAGGCACCAATGATCTGAAAGGTGATCTCCTTGCATAATAGGTTGGGGGATTTTGACATCCCAGATCATTGGAGGTTCCCATTCCGGATCCCCGACCATTTGCCCGTATCTCTGTACATTTAAACGCAGGTATTCCGTGCTGTTTTCGTGATTTCCCGCGGCCCTCCGTGGTAATCAGTTCCTCCCACTCTTTCTGACCGATGCGCCTTCGCTTGACGCTTCCCATCGTGCTCGTGGCACTCCTTGCGACAACCGCCGCCGCACAGAAAGCCCCGAGCTACCCGACCAGCTGGGACCCCAAGATCATGCAGCGCGCGGACATCAAGAACGCGATGCAGCATCTCGAGCAGCAGTTCCCCAAGCAGGTCGAGGAGTGGATCGCCCTGACGGAGATGCCCGGCAAGTCGGGACAGGAAACCGTCCGCGGCGCCTTCGTGAAGTCGGTCTTCGAGCAGGAAGGGCTCACGAACATCCGCGTCGACTCGATCGGCAACGTGACCGGGGTACGGAAGGGCACCGGCGGCGGGCCGACCATCGTCATTGCGGCGCACATGGATGTCGTCTTCCCCAACGAGACACCGAAGAAGGTCCGCCGCAGTGGTGACACCCTGTACGCGCCGGGCGTCGGCGACAACACCGCCTCGGTGGCCAACATGCTCGCCACACTTCGCGCGATGAACGTCGCGAAGTTCACGCATAAGGGCGACATCATCTTCGTGGGGTCCACCCAGGAAGAGCTCGGCCTCAAGGGGTTCACCTACTGGCTTGATCACAACCCCAAGCCGGACCTGCTCATCGTTCCCGATGGCGCCTACGGCAGCATCGCATACGGCGCACTCGGCATCTACTGGACGAAATACGTCTTCACGAGCCCCGGCGCGCATACGCTGGCGTCACGCGGTCGCCCCACGCCGGTGCGCGCCGTTGCCGAAGCAATTGACCGGCTCTATCAGCTGCAGTTCCCGGCGCTTCCCGATGGTGCCGTCATGAATATCGGGCAGGTACATGGCGGGAACATCTTCAATGCCGTGCCGCAGGAACTCTACTTCACCGTCGACCTGCGCAGTCCCGACCCGATTCTGCTCGATTCGCTCGACCAGACGATCACGCGCATCGTGAAGGAGGTCGCCGACAAGCAGAAGGTTGGTCTGCGCGTCGAAATCGATCAGAAGAACCAGGCGGGCGGCACCGCCAAGCAGCTCGAAGGCGCCCGAGCGCATCCCCTCGTGCAGACTGCCGTTGATCTCAATCGGTTCCTTGGCACGTCCCCCGGCATGCCGGGCGCGGAGGAAGCGGTTGCGACGGGTGCTACTGATGCGAACCCCGGCGTCGTACGGAAGATCCCGGCAATCGCGATCGGTGGTTCGAAGGCCAATGGCGCACATCAGCTCAGTGAGTTCGCGATCGCATCGAGTGCCCTGCCCTCGACCAAGCTCCTCTACCTGCTGACCGCCACGTTCACCGACGGGATCAAGATCGTGCCACCGGCGCGTATCGTACCCTGAGGTCGCCTCACGAGCCCGTTCCTCCTGCCGATTGAGCCTATGCCTACCGACAACGATTCCCGCCGACGGTTTCTCGCATTCCTCGCCGGAAGCCCACTGCTCGCGGCCACGGGGCTCGACGGTGATTGGCTGGCCTCACTCGGCAGCACCGGCGGCCGCGCCGACGATGCGTTACTCGACGCGGCCGATCGTCTGACCGCACCGCGTCATCATTCCGTTCTTCAGCCGACACCGATCACGAAGGCCGCGGATGCGCTCGACGTGTTCGACTTCGAACCGGTGGCGAAGCAGAACATCCCGGTGGCGCACTGGGGCTATCTGATGACCGGTACCGATGATGATGCGACCATTGCCGCGAATCGTGCGGGTTTCGATCGATGGGTGCTGAAGCCGCGTCGCCTCGTTGATGTGAGCAAGGTGGACACGCATTTGTCCATCTACGGCACCCGTTACGCATCACCTATCGTGGTCAATCCACTCGGCAGCCAGAAGGGATTCCACAAGGACGGCGAGATCGCCACGGCCAAGGCCGCCAAGGCACGTGACCATCTCATGGTGCTATCCACCGTGGCGACCACATCCATTGAGGATGCCATCGCAGCCCGGGGCGGTCCGGTCTGGTTCCAGCTGTATCATCAATCGGATTGGTCGCTCACGAAGCAGATGGTGAAGCGCGCAGAACGGGCCGGTGCCCCCGCCATTGCCTTCACCGTGGACCTGCTCGGCGGCAGTAATCGTGAAACGATGATCCGCGAAGCACGAAAGGACACGCGGACATGCATCAAGTGTCACCTTGGGGGCGCACCGCTGCCCGGCGTGAGTGGGCGCGTCGACGACCGCGATAACCGCCGCAAGCCCAATCTCGTAGGCTACGAGAAACTGCCACCACAACTCGAGAAGGGCACGCCAACCTGGGAGTTCGTGGATCGGTTGAAGCAGTCGACCAGCATGAAGGTGCTGCTCAAAGGCATCGTGACGGAGGAAGACGCGGCACTCGCCGTCGAGCATGGTGTAGATGGGCTCTTCGTCTCCAACCATGGTGGACGTGCCGAAAATTCCCGTCGGGCCACCATCGTCTCGCTCCCGGAGGTACTGAAGGGCACCGCCGGCAGAATACCGGTCATCTGTGACGGCGGATTCCGGCGTGGCACGGACGTGTTCAAGGCACTCGCCCTCGGCGCGACCGCGGCTGGCATCGGTCGTCCGTACATCTGGGGCCTGGGAGCATTCGGCCAGGAAGGGGTCGAAGCTGTGCTGGCGATCATGCACAAGGAGTTCGAGCTGACGATGAAGCAGAGCGGTGTCACGTCACTGTCGCAGATATCGCCCCGACACATCACGGCGGCCTGATCCTATTGTGGAGAGGGTGCAGCGTGGGCTGGTCATGGCCGGTCTGGTGGGCGGAATGCTCTGCTCGCCCACATGGCTCCACGGACAAGGTGCGCCTGCAGGGTCGCCCAAGGATTGGTCTGATCGCCTCAAGGGCGTACCGCTTGTGCGTGCGTGGCCAGTCACCATCTCCTTGAGTGGGCAGGCACGCTGGCGCGAGGAATTCTTCCGCGGATTCAACACATTGGCGCTCGACGACGACCACGCGCAAACCCGCGTGCTGCTCGTGACCGACCTGCTGGCCGGCAAGCGCACGGGAACGTGGGGGCGGCTCTTCGCCGAGTATCGCGATGCGCAGAGTTATGGTCGCAACCTTCCGGGCGGGGTGCGGAGCAATGATGCCGATCGCGCCGACTTCCAGACGGCGTACGTGGATGTCGGCTATCGCAGCTCGCAGTTGCGCATCGGGCGGCAGGAAATCGGCCTCGCCCGCGAACGGCTCTTCGGTGCACCAGACTGGTCGAACACGCGCCGCAGCTCACAAGGCGCCCGCCTCCAGCTCTCACGTGGTCGCTTTGCGATCGAAGCCGTTGATGCACGACCAATCGTCGTGCGTCTCCGGCAGCCGAACCGTGCCGATTCCACGCAGCGATTCCGCACCCTTTCGGTGGGCAGCAGTGCCGGGGCCAAGCCGCTGGCCAACGGGCTGCCGGCACTCTGGCAAGCGTACTGGTATGAACAGCGTGTGCATCCCGTGCATGCCCCGGCCTCCCGCGCATATCGCCTGACGAGCGGTGGCCGGCTGCAGTGGCAATGGGGGACGAGCAGGGGCAGTACGGTAAGCCGGACGCTCGAGTTCGAGGGTGCTCGGCAGTTCGGCACCGTCGGCACACGAGCGATCAGCGCAGGATTCTGGGTGGCTGAAACCCAGTGGCAATGGACACGTCGCCGTGGCACACCGAGTCTTGCCATCGGCGTCGAGGAAGCGAGCAGCGAGCGACCTCAGACCTCAGGGACGCTCGAGCTCTTTACGGTGCTCTACCCCGCGGCACATCAACATGGCGGCTATGCGGACGTGATCGGTCGGCCCAATGTCCGGGAAGTGCATGCCATCTCGCAATGGACGCCGTACGGCAGCGTCGACCTTCGCGGTGCCTGGTATCACTTCCAGCGGCTCCGTCTCGATGACGGCGTCTACACCAAACAGAACAGCATCTTCCGCGCAGCCGGCAGCTCGCGGGCTCGTCATGTTGCCGAGGAAGTGGACATTACCGGTACATGGCGTGCGACACGGCACCTCCGAATCGTCTTCGGTGGTGCCCTCGTACTTCCTGGGGCGTTTCTCCGGGAAACACTGGCCACCACCAGGGCCGAACGCTGGGGCTTTT
>JBDKIJ010000380.1:0-3206 GCA_039797155.1 Gemmatimonadota bacterium
GGCCTCGCGGTGCGTTCGCAGGGCGCCTGGACGCTTGCCCCCGACGGGGGGGAATCGCCGATGCTCTCCGTGCGGGATCTGGTGCAAGCCACGGTGAGTGAGCAGTCGACGGAAGCCCGGCGAATCCTCGCATTCCTTGCGTTGGCCGATGCGGGGGTCTCGCGCGTGCAGCTCTCGGGGGCGCTCGGCCATTCCATCGCCATGGATCGCACCCTGCGTGAGTTGGAGGATGCGGACCTCGTGGTCTCCACCGCCACCAATGAATGGCAGATCGCGCATGATGTGGTGGCGGATGCGGTGCTGCACGCGTTGCCCCTCGAGGAGCGGCGCACGTTGTCGCTGGCCGTGGCAACCCTCGGTCTGGAATCGCTCGCAACCCGCATGCTGACGGCCTCGGAAATGCGCCGGTTGGTGCGACTGCTACTGGACGCCGAGGCACAGGATGGCGCCATCGCGGCGATCGTCCAATGGCATGGGCAGTCTCCCAACGCACCGCGAGGTGCCGCGCTCGCCGATCTGTTGCTTGGCCCCAACGTGACGTCCGCCGTGCGGCGGCGCGTCATCACGGCGGTGCCGGATCGCAGGCGATCGGCCGTGCAAACGGCCGCCGCCGTGGCCGCCTCGGTGATCCTCACCCTGATGGCGTCGATGTGGTGGTTGAGTCGCCCGGCGGAGCTGCAACTCGTGAACACGCCGTTCCTGCTCCCTCGTGCCGGGGTCCCGCCAATCTTCGAGGTGCATGACTGGCTCGGGCGCGTGAGCAACGCCCTCGATGGCGATTCGGCACATGCCACCGTGCTGTTCGGGGATGACTCCACAGGGACCCCGCAGCACGTCGTCATTACCAACGGACTCATCGCCTTCGATGAGTTGGCGGTGCTGTATTCGAGTGATGACTTCGTGCGCCATCCGGTGATCCGCATGCGCGTCACGACATCACGCCTGGCGCCAACCATCATCCCCATCCTTGCGCCGGAACGCGACAGCCTCTGGCTCGAAGCCGGCATGCTCAACCGGCAGAACCTGGATCCCGCCTTCCCCACCGTCCGCGTGGCCGCCGGCGACAGCCTGACCGGGTGGATTCGGGTCCGCTTCAATTCGCCCCACGCCGGCATCCTGATCATGATGAGCCAGTTCTCGAATTGGATGCCGGCATCGTCCGATACCGTGTCGGTAGCCTCGCTCCTGACACCCTCAAAGCGCGCCTTTCAATACATCCCGCACATCCAGTATCGCGCCCCGATGCGCCCCGGTTCATACTGGCTCACCTGGACCTTCGCCTCGGAACCTGCAGCCGTTTGGATCGCCTCCAGCACCTCCTGGCGGTGCGGCGCTCCTGTCTGGACCGACGGCAACGAGAAGACCGAGACGCCTCCCGCCCAACTAGCCGCGCTCTGGGGGCACGGGGGGCGCTTGCGGTACCGCAAGCGTCTCTGCGAACCGGGAGAGGCCGTGCGCTATGAGCCGGGCGACAATCCGGCCATGTCGATCAAGGTGATCGTGGAGTAACCGCGCGTAGCGGAGGCGGTGACGCCTCGAGCAGACGGCGAATCGCCGGGCGTAACGTCACGACACCTACGGGGCCCATGACGGTGTGACGGATGACGCCCTCGCGATCAAGGAGAAAGCTCGTCGGATAGCCACGCACGCCTCCAAACGATTGGAGCACGGCGTCATCGATGATCGCATTGGCATAACGGATCCCGCGTTCCGCGAGAAACGCATCCACTTCATGCGGCGGCCGTCGATCGACGGACAGGCCAAGGACGACGACCCCATCGGCGGCATACGCATCCGCCAATTGCTGCAAGGCCGGCATTTCAGCGCGACACGGCGGACACCACGTGGCCCAGATATTCACGAAGACCACGCGACCGCGCAGCGCCTGCGCATCGAGCTGACGACCATCGCGCAGCGCAACAGAAAACTCCGGTCGGCGTTCCTCGCGTACCGGTACGCCGATCATCGCCTCGACATGCGGCCAGCACCGTGGAGCGGCCCACACCAGGAGCGCAAGTGTGAGGGCATTCGACCACGTGATCCACCGCCGCCACGCGGGACGTGGCAGCATGTCCCGGGCCTTGTCGCTCCGCTCAGCGTCGGGTGGCACCCAGCACCTTGAAGCGACGACCGTCGTGCAGGCACTCCACGGCACCAAAGCACTCCGTAATCCACCGCTCGTAGGGGAGCGTGCGATTCGCCACGAGCCGCAACACGCCGCCAGGCACAAGCCGCGCGTGCGCCGACTCGATGAACGCCCGCGGGACGTCGAGTTCCGTTGCCTTCCCGACGTGAAATGGCGGATTGCTGATGACGACATCGAAGACCTCATCGCCAATGTCACTCGTGACATCGCTGGCCAGTGCCATGGCATTCGGGCACTCGGCGCGCCGTAGTGTTTCGTTGGCACTGCGGACCGCCTCCACGTCGGCATCGAGCAACACGACACGTCCCGTACGCGACTGCCGCGCCGCCACCACGCCAAGCACCCCGGCCCCACAGCCGAGGTCAAGCACCGTGGCCCCCTCAGGAATGGGATACTCGTGCAGGACATCACAGAGAATGCGCGTGGCCTCGTCGAGATGCTGCCAGGAGAACACGCCCGGCCGAGAGGCGCAAACGAACGCGGTACCCCCCGCCGTGACAGGGAGATCGTGCCAACACGATGGGTCAAGCCATGGAGCGATGGTTGGATCAACCACCACGTCCGTTTGCGTGCGATGGACGGCCAGCAGACGATGCCCGCTGTGTTGGGCCTCAAGCCGCACCGTACCACACTGCTGTGCAAGGAACGTCGCCAGCGGCTTGATTCCCTCATCGTTGGCACCGGCGACGAGCAAGGTGCCGCCGGGGGCGAGGCTCCGGTATGCCGAGGACACCGCGAGCTGCGCGCTCAGGCGATCGGTGGGAATTCGCACCGTGGCGAGTTGATAGCCACGGTCCTCTGGCTCTGGCCATGCGGCATGGCGGACGTCCGCACCGTCCCCCACGCTCCGCCGGGTGGCGTGCACGTTCGGGGCGTACCGATCCAGTGCGGTGACCACAAACCCCGCGTGACGCGCAACCGCCGCGACCAGCCCGTTCCCCGACGCCACATGCAAAGACCGGCCTGCCGTCTCACCGCTTGGTCGCTCCGCGATCCATTCGGCAAGCATCATGGCCGCCGGATCGATCACGCCATGCGCGAACACGCCGGGTTTCGACGC
>JBDKIJ010000381.1:0-6498 GCA_039797155.1 Gemmatimonadota bacterium
GATACGTTCCTCGGCGTTGAAATTGCCTGCTGCATACTCCCCAGGCTGATCTGCCAGACGGAATTCCGCCGAGTTGAACAGGTTGAGTCCGGAAAGGAACGCGGGCGAGCTGAAGCTGCCATACGGATATTGGCCGGCCAGGTTCGTTGGCACGGTGTAGTCCTGCAAGCCGCGCAGCGACATGTTGGCGAAGGCGCTACTCGTGATCGGCGTGGCAAAATTGTAGCTGTTGTCGCGCAATTTCTCCTTGCCGCGATACCGGATTCCCACCTTCAGCTTGGCACCCTGATCGCCTTCACGAAGCGGGACCGAGAGGTCCGCGCGTCCATTCATGTCGCGATCCTCGGTGAAGCTTTCGAGTTGTTCAATCCGGCGGAACGTGAAGGCCGACGGCGCAACTTGGGCAGGATTGGTGGCAACAAACTGGGGGTTCTGCGGGTCGGTGTAGTTGGGTTGAATGCTGACGTTTCGGGAGCGCCAATCGATATACCGCTCGTCCGGCCGCGTCTCGGACGCCGCGGACATGCTTCCCGACCATGTCAGGGTAGCCTTGCCGCCGAGGAGATGCTCGCCGGAGAGCTGACTGCTCCACATGCGCTGGTCTTCCAATCGGGAATTCTTGATCCGGTCGTCCGGGCCACCACCCTTCGTCTGTCGCCGGATTTCCGTGGTCTGGATTCCACTGGCGTTCGGCGCACCGAGGATGTACCGGGCACGGAACCGGTTTTCCCAGTCATCGCGGCTGTTGTACAAGGTGCGCCACATGATCGTGCTGGCCTCACCGAGGCGATAATCAAGTCCGAGTGATGCCGAGCGGCGCGTACGCTGCACATCATATCGCCGGATATCGAATTGATTCATGTATACGGCGCCGGAGCTGTTCTTCGTCCAAGTGCCTTCCTTGTTGTCCGAGCCGTACTGCTGGTCGTAGTAGGAGGCGCTCCCGATCACGCCAAGGCGATTGGAGAAGAAGCGATTCGCGGCCACGAGGCCACCCACCATGACTGGCTTTTCACGGATGAAGTTGTATCCCGAGCCCGCCGTCGTGGACAGCCGGAAGCCGGCCGGAGCGGCCCGGGTCACGACGTTGACCGCACCGCCGATGGCATCCGCGTCCATGTCGGGAGTCAGCGTTTTCGTGACCTCCACGGACTGAATCATGTCGGCCGGTACGAGATCGAGCTGCACCTCACGCACTTCCGCCTCGGCGGACGGGACGCGTTCCCCGTTCACCATCACGGTGTTGAACCGGGGCTCGGTCCCCCGAATCGATCCGAAGCGCGCCTCACCCTGATCCAGTGCGACCGTCACGCCGGGAACCCGCTTGAGCGCGTCGCCGAGATTCGCATCAGGGAAACGGCCGATCTGATCGGCAGCAATGACGTTACCAACAGTCGCAGCAGCCTTCTGCTGGTTGAGTGCCGCCGCCTGACCGCCTCGGGTCGCTACTACCATGACTTCGCCGAGGGTGGTTTTGGCGCTCGCTAGACGGAATGTGACGGTGCTGAACTGGCCATCCGTGATCCGCACGCGCTGCTGGGCGGCCGCATAACCGAGATACCGTGCCACCACGGTATACTCGCCGGCCTTCAGACCCGCGATCACAAAGCGTCCGCTGCGGTCGCTTGTGGCACCGCGGGTAACCGATTCGATGCTGACGCTCGCTCCCGTCATGGACAGGCCGGACACGGAATCGATGACTGAACCCGTCAAGGTACCCTGAGCCTGTGCGACACCGGCGCTCGTGGCGAGCACCATAGCGGTCGTGAGAAAACGCAATGTTTGTTGTCTGGACATGAGAGGCGAGCTGGAGGTGACTGCGACGAATCCCCATAGAATCCAGCGTCTTTGTGAGATATTGCCGACCCTTTCGTCACGGTCTGGTAACTGATGTTTGGCGGGGCGCATTCCTCTGGCGTGAATTCACCCTACCTTTCGGTCATGACCGTACCGCCCCGACTCCAGCGGCCTGTCGCATTGATCACCGGCGCATCCCGAGGCATCGGCGGCGCCATTGCCGAGCGACTGGCCCACACCCACGACCTGATTCTGGTCGCTCGTGACCCCCGTCGACTTGACGTGATCTCGGCGAGCTGCCGACAAATTGGCGCCGAGGTGCGGGTGATCCTCACTGATCTGACCCAAGGCGCGGTCGCGGCGCGTGCGCTTACCGGACTGCATGTCGATGTCCTCGTGAACAATGCCGGTGTCGCGCACATGAAGCCGTTCCTCGAGATGACCGCCGAGGAGTGGCACCAGCAGGTCGATGTGAATGTCAACGCGCTCTACCACGTGACGCGTGCCGTGTTGCCCGGGATGGTGCAGCGTGGCCGCGGGCATGTGTGCATCATCGGTAGCACGGCGGGGCGGAACACCTTTGTGGGGGGCACCTGCTACGCCGGCACGAAGCACTTCGTGATGGGATTCGCCGAGTCGCTGATGTTGGAGGTCCGCGATGCGGGGGTGCAGGTCTCGGTCATCACTCCGGGATCGGTCGCCACGGAGCTGTTCCCCGCGGGAACGAACACGAGCTGGATGCTGGAGCCGGAGAATGTCGCGGAGGCGGTGCATTTCACCGTGACCACGCCGCCGCACATGCTGGTGCATCGCCTCGAGGTGCGTCCGCTGTCGCCCAAGCGCCCGCGCGCCAACGGATGAGTGACGCGAAGCAGCTGATCGCCATCCGGGAGATCGCCCATGCGTTTCTCGTGGCCGATCGCCCGGACGAGGTGCAGCAGTTCGCGCTTGATCGCATCACGCCGCTGATCGGCGCCTCGTTCTCCCTCGTGCTCAAGCTCGGGCCGGACGGCGCCCTGTTGCGTCCGGTCGCCCAGCACGAATGGCCGGCGCCGTATCGACACTGGATCGGGGCGCTGCGGGTGCGCGTCGGCGATGGCCCGAGCGGCCGTGCAGTCGCGGAGCGTCGGCTCGTCGAGGTCGTGGACATCATGACCGATGACCACGCGACCGAGTGGCGCGAGGTGGCGAGCGAATTGGGGTTTCGGTCCATCATGGCGGCGCCGCTCGACACCACCGATGGGCCGCTCGGGGCGGTGGTGTTCTACTTCCGGGACGCGACCAGCCTGACCGACGAGCAGCGCGCGCTGGTCCAATTGGTGGCGGATCAACTGGCGGCGGTGACCGACAAGGCCCGGCACGTCGACGCCGTGCGGCGCGCCAATGCCGCCCTGGCGGACTCCAATGCCGAGCTGGAGGCGCAGTCGGCGGCGTGGATGGCGGCGCGACGGACGCGGGACGAGGCCGAGGCGTTGGTCGTGCAGGCCTTGCTCGTGCTCACCGACGCTCAGGACCCCCGGGACCCCGTGCAGCGCCTGGCCGCGGTCCATGCCCTCGCCTCGGCCGCGCGCGATCATGCCCAGCTCCTGCGCAGTGCCCACCCCGGCGAGGCGGAGGACGTGGATCCGCGCGACGTCGTGCAGGACGCGGTGCAGCGGTGGCGGAGCCGAGCCCCGATCGTCCCGGTGTCGGTCGAAGAGCCGACCGTGCTGCTCCCGACGATGCGCACCGATCGGATCCGTTTGACCCGGACGGTTGAGTTGGCCCTGGGACTCGGGATCTGTGGCGGGGCGATCGATGGCGGCGCGGTCACCGTCCGGCTGGCTCTGGATCGGGGGTTTCTGGTCGTGGCCGTGCGTTGGCGGGGGCGGGCCTTATGGGAGCCTCAGTCGGATGCGCCGGAGGATCAACTGCCTGCGGGTTCGTCGCGTATACTTCGGGTGTATCCCGAGGCGCTGCAGTGGGAGGCCGGCGATCCGTATGCCGTCCCTCGCAGTGCGGTCACAGCGCTCGACCTGCCGCTCGCGCGGTTGCTGGCGAGCCGGCTTGGCGGTGAGCTGCGCCTCGGTGATCCCCACGAACTCACCCTGATCTTTCCCGTGGAGTCGATCCGACGCTGAGGTCGCGCGGTCGCTGCACGAGGTTTCGGAGTTGACGACGCATCATGTCGGCAGTGCATTCGGTTCATCAGCAGTCATCCCGTCAGCTGCAGGAGCGTCTGACGTCCCTCAGTGTCGACGAGGTCCTCTCGGCGGCCATTGGCTACTTTGCCCGTCGCGGGGGCGTGTACACCGCCTTTGTCGAGAAGCGTGGCCCGTCGCATGTCGTACTGCGCGGCCAAGGTGGGGAAGAGATCGCCCTGGCGGCCCGGGTGACCGACGCCGGAACGGCAGTGACCGGCTCCAGCTATCTGTTTGATCAGCAGATCGCGCGGTTTCTGCAATCGCTCCCGCCAGTGCCTCCCGCACCGGCGGTGCCGTTGCTCGAGAGCGCGTCGCCA
Organism: Gemmatimonadota bacterium; assembly: GCA_039797155.1. Lineage (GTDB taxonomy): Bacteria > Gemmatimonadota > Gemmatimonadetes > Gemmatimonadales > Gemmatimonadaceae > Gemmatimonas. Next base: position 4,298 of record JBDKIJ010000381.1, read on the forward strand.
GCAGGTACGGAGGCCTCCGTATGACGGGCCCTGCGTCGGTCGGTGCGCGCTTTCCGAATGTCTTGCGGTCCCGCGCCGAAACCATCGCGCTGGCGCCGAGCGATGCGCCGGTTGTCTGGACGGTACGCGTGCAGGCAGCCGAAGCGTACGACGCCGTCCGCGTGACGTGCACGCCGGATCAGACGGTCGACGCGGTGAAGCGGGCTGGTATGGCCGTCCTTCTTCCCGACATGCAGGATATGACGGCCTATCAGGTGAAGGTCCGTGGTGCGGAAGTGCACGAGTCCGCGACGTTGGCGGCGGCAGGGGTGCGGGATGCCACCACGCTTTTCGTCACCGCGCGTCGTCGTCGTCCGCTCAAGTGATCCCCCAATGACCGCGCCACGTCTCGATGCTGTCGATCGCCTGCGTGCGGAGGTCCGCAAGCAGGTCGTGGGGCAGGATGGCGTCATCGACGAAATCCTGATGGCCCTCGTGGCGGGCGGTCATGCGCTGCTCGTTGGGGTGCCGGGGCTGGCCAAGACGCTGATGATCCGCTCGCTGGCGGAGGCCATGCAGCTTGAGTTCCGACGCATTCAGTTCACGCCGGACCTCGTGCCGAGCGACATCACGGGCACGGAAATTCTTGAAGAGAACGGCAGTGGTGGGCGAGTGTTCCGCTTCGTACGCGGGCCGATCTTCGCGAACATCGTGCTGGCCGACGAAATCAATCGCGCGCCGCCACGCACGCAGGCGGCGCTCCTCGAGGCGATGCAGGAACACCGTGTCACGGCGGCAGGAGAGACGATGCGTCTCCCCGAGCCATTCTTCGTACTCGCCACGCAGAATCCGATCGAGCAGGAAGGCACCTACCCGCTTCCTGAAGCCCAGCTCGACCGGTTTCTCTTCGACATTCGCGTTGGGTACCCCACGGAGGCCGACGAGGTTGGCATCCTTCGGGCGACGACCGGCGCGCGTGGTGAACGGATCACACCCGTCTTCACCGCGGCGGACGCGATGGCGTTGCAGCAGGCCGTGCGCGACCTCCCGTGCAGTGAACTGCTGCTGACGTATGCGGCCCGTCTGGTGCGCGCGACGCGCCCACAGGATCCGACGGCGCCGGACATTGTGCGGCGCTACATCCGCTGGGGTGCTGGTCCGCGTGCCGGACAGGCGCTCATTCTCGGCGCGAAAGCGGCCGCGCTGCTGGCGGGGCGCCCCGCCGTGGCGCCGGCCGATCTTGCGCGCGTGGCGATGCCGGTGCTGCGCCATCGGATCCTGCCGAACTTCGCGGCCGAGGCGGACGGGATTACTGCGGAGCCGGTGATCGATGCGTTGATGGCTCACGTTCCCGCGCCAGCCAGCGGCGTGGGACGCTGACGCCCAGCGGTCGCACCGCGCCCGCGCATGCCGACCTCGTATGGAGCTTTGCTCGATGCGCTGCGGGGCGTGCGCTGGCCCGCGCGGCGGAGTGTCGCCGCGGGTGCGCCCGGAGCGCATCGATCCAGTCAGCGCGGCACGGCGGGCGAGTTCACCGAGTACCGCCTGTACCGACAAGGCGACGATCCCCGCGCGCTCGATTGGAAGCTGCTCGCGCGCAGTGATCGCGCATTCGTGCGTCTGACCGACGACCGTGCGGTGTTGCCGACGTGGTTGCTCGTCGATGCGAGTGCGAGCATGGCGTTCCCCTCGGCTGATGCCGCCGACAGCAAATGGGCGGTCGCGCGTGCATTGACCGTGGGGTTGGCCGCGATTGCACATGGCGGCGGCGATCCGGTCGGCATGCTGGTGGCCACAGCATCGGGAGATCAGACGATGCCCGCGCGTACGCGGCGCGGGACGGTCACCGCGATTGCGGGCCTGTTGGATGTGGTGCGATGTGAAGGCCGCGTTGCGGTCGCGCCCCTGTTGGCCCGTGTGCCGAGCACCGCGCGCATCGTGATCGTGAGTGATGCGCTGGGCGATGATGAGGCGCAGCGACAGATGGCGGCGCCGTTGATCGCCGGCGGTGCGTCGCTCCTGTACGTGCATGTGGTGGCGGCCGGCGAAGTGGATCCCGGCGTGTCGACCTTTCGGGCGCGCGATCCCGAAGCGCAGCATTCCGAGGCACGGCATTCCGAGGTGCGGCAAACCGCGTCGCAGCATCCCGAGGTGCGGTCCCCCACCTCGATCTACCGCGTGGCAGACCGTGAGGCATATCAGCAGGCGTTCGCTGCCTTTCG
>JBDKIJ010000382.1:0-6465 GCA_039797155.1 Gemmatimonadota bacterium
GGCCTGTCGGCGCGCCACCTCGGGGCAAATGTAGATGTCACCGATCACCGCCCCATCGGGGGACTCTCCGAGGGCAAACGTGATCACGTCGGTCGCGCCCGCATGGCCGAGGTGACGACGATTGAGCGATGCCATGGCACGGGTGCCGAGGAACGTCACCGATACCATGGCGCGCCGCACCTTGAGCGCACGCAGCACATCGCGCGCGAGCTCTGCCACACGCGCCGAGGCCACGGGGACGCGAAGCCCATCCGCACTCACGGCGATGGCCACCGGTTCCGGCTTAGGCGGACGGGGGATCGCCACCGAGCGTCGCGTCATCCGCCACCCGCGGCATCATCGTTGTACGCACGAATGATGTCGCGCACGAGACGATGGCGTACGACGTCGGCTTCACTGAAATAGTGGAAAGCGATCCCCTCGATGCCGTTGAGGATGCGCTCTACCTGCATCAGCCCCGAGTCCTCGCGGCGTGGCAGGTCCACCTGGGTCTTGTCGCCCGTGATGACGATCTTGGAGTTCACCCCAAGACGCGTCAGGAACATCTTCATCTGCAACCCGGTGGCGTTCTGCGCTTCGTCAAGGATGACGAACGAATCGCCGAGCGTCCGACCGCGCATGAAGGCCAGCGGCGCCACCTCGATGGTCCGCGACTCGATCAGCTTCTGGATCCGTTCGAACGGAATCAGGTCGTCGAGCGCGTCGTATAGCGGCCGCAAATACGGATCGACCTTGGCTTGCATGTCGCCGGGGAGGAAGCCGAGGCTCTCCCCCGCCTCCACGGCCGGGCGCGCCAGCACGATGCGTCGCACACGCTTGCGCATGAGGGCATCGACCGCGGCCGCGACGGCGAGATAGGTCTTGCCTGTCCCTGCCGGACCGATGCCGATCACGATGTCGTGCTCCGCAATCTTCCGCAGATACTCCGCCTGACCGGGGGTCTTGGCCTGCACTCCGCGACGCGCGCCCGGCAAGACCAGGGCGCCGCTGGTCGCCCCCGGTGCGTCGGCAGGGCGCTCACTCAGCGCCAGACGTAGGACGTCATCGGCAGTCACGGTCTTGCCGTCGCGCACCATGGCGACCAGCGCACCCGCGACCGCTTCCGCGCGCGCCACGTTCTCGGCATCACCGGACAACAACAGATGATCGCCGCGCAACGCGACCCGCGCACCGGTCGTGCGACCGATCTCGACGAGATTGCCATCGTTGACGCCGGCCACCATCTGCTGATCAGCGCCTTCCACGGACACCCTCGCGACCACCGGCACCTCACCACCGCGAAGATCGCTCACGCAGGACCCCGCACTGCGATGTGCAACTCGTCGAGATCCTCGCCCGGTACTGGCACCGGCGCCCCCTCGAACAGCGAACGCGCGGCCGTCGTCTTCGGGAAGGCAATCACATCGCGTAACGACGGCGCCCCCGAGAGCAGCATCGCGATGCGGTCGAATCCGAAGGCAATCCCCCCATGCGGCGGGGCACCGGCGCGAAGCCCTTCCAGCAAAAAGCCGAACCGACGCTCCTGTTCCTCGACGTCACCGATGCCAAGCAGCGCGAACATGCGCGACTGAATGGCGGGATCGCTCGTGCGGATGCTGCCGCCGCCGAGTTCGGTGCCGTTGAGCACGAGGTCGTAGGCTAGCGCGCGCCAGCGCGCCGGCTGATCCGGATACGCGGCCATGTCCCCAGGGTTCGGCGCCGTGAACGGATGATGCACCGCCGCGAGCGCACCGGTCGCCGGATCCTGCTCGAACATGGGGAAGTCCACGACCCACAAGAAGCGCTGAGCCTGCTCATCCACCAGGTCGAGTCGTCGCGCGCACTCCTGCCGCACCCGGTCAAGCGCCGGGTTGCTGATGTGATCCGGTGCAGCCACGAACAGGGCAAGATCGCCATCCGCGAGCGCCAACTCGTCGCGCGCTGCCTCGGTGAGGAACTTTGCCACCGGCCCGTCATAGGCACCATCGGCTCGACGCACACGGAGCAGGCCGCCTGCTCCAGCCCCCTTAGCGAGCGCCTCGAGCTCGTCCACCTGCTTGCGGCTCCACGCCGCCCCGCCCGGCACGATCAGCCCACGCACCCGCCCGCCAGCAGCGATCGCGTTCGTCGTCACCGCGAAATCGAGGGGAGCGAACATCGCGGTCACGTCGCGGAGCTTGAGGTCGTAGCGCAGATCGGGGCGATCGCACCCATACCCTTCCATGGCATCGGCGTACGTCATGCGCTCAATCGTCGACGGCATGTTCCGCCCCGCTTCGGTCCACAACGCCCCGATCAGCCCCTCGGCCATCGCGAGAATGTCTTCGCGCCCAATGAACGAGGCCTCAATGTCGATCTGGGTGAACTCCGGCTGTCGATCCGCACGAAGATCCTCGTCACGGAAGCACCGCGCGATCTGGAAATAGCGATCGAATCCGCAACACATGAACAGCTGCTTGTAGATCTGCGGCGACTGAGGGAGCGCATAGAATTCGCCCGGATGCACCCGGCTAGGCACGAGATAGTCACGTGCCCCCTCTGGGGTGGGCTTGGTGAGAATCGGCGTCTCCAACTCGAGATAGCCACGCTCGCTCAAAAACCGGCGCGTCACCTGCAGCAGCCGATGCCGCAGAACGAGATTCTCCTGCAACTCGGGACGACGCAGATCGAGATAGCGATGCCGGAGGCGCAATTCCTCGGCCGCCAGCTTTTCGCCACGACCACGCGCGACCGGAAGCGCCGGGGTGACGGCCGGGCCGACCACCCGCAGGGCGGTGACGCGAATTTCCACTTCACCCGTCGGCATCTCGGGGTTCACCCGATCGGCCTCACGCGCGACGACCTCCCCCTCGCACAGCACCACCGATTCGACGCCGACAGCGGCAGCGAGCTGCTGCACCTCACCTGCGCTCCAGGCCGGCCCAAAGGCGAGCTGGACCAACCCCGTCCGATCGCGCAAATCGATGAAGACCAACCCCCCAAGATCGCGACTGCGATGAACCCATCCGCCAAGACGAACCGTCCGCCCAACATCCCCACGGCGGAGCCCGCCACAGGTATCAGTCCGGAGTGACGTGGACAGAACGGTTGACTGCGTGGAATCGGCCATCGGTGCGCGGATCGTCAAGAGAAATCGGAAAGACTACGCAAACGGTGAAAGGTACATGATTTACGAGGGGGCAGGTAGCGAAAATCGCACACCCTGGCAGATGTCGATTGCTTGACCCTGCTGCGCCAGGACCGTTACCATCCGCATATGCGCTGCCTGCTGATCGCCGGGGTTGTCGCGTTCAGCTGCACCGCCTTTCCGGGCAGCGCACTTGGCGCGCAGCCGGTCCCTGCCCGTGAACTGTGGGAATTCCCGCTCGGGGCGCTGTTCGAGCCCGCGGCGCTCGCTATCGAGCCAGGCGCCGGCTTCTGGAACCCGGCGACCCCAGGACTCCGCGGGGCGGAACGCCTGCGCGTGGGTATTGCATCGTTGTCGGCGGGAGCGGCGCAGGGTGTGGATGGGCAGCTTATCGGCGCGCAGTGGCGACGGTCTTCCGGCACCAGTTGGTCAGCAACGATCGCCCGGACCTCGGTTCCGGGGCTCATCCGCACCGACTCGGACCCACAGAGCGTGGGCGAGATCCCCTATAGCTCCTTGCTGCTGAGTCTCGGCGCGGCTCGCACGCTCCTCCCGCACGTGACCGTGGGTGCGGCGGCCCGATGGCGGGTCGGGCAATCGGACCAACTGACCCGTACCGCGGTAGCCGCCGACTTTGGCGTCGTGCTCCATGATCTGCCCTTTCGCGATGCGCGTATCGCCGCCTCGTCGTTCCTTTGGCGCCCCGGGCGCGAACTTGAAGATCGCCCTTCGGTGCTGTTCGCCGCGGATGCACGCGTGGCCGGTTCGGAGCGCACCCACGAGATCCGGGCGGGCTATGCCCACCATGCCGTGAACCGGGGTGCGCGTGAATCCGGGCCCTTTGCCTCCGTGCGGGTGGACCGGGTGGAGGGCCGTGTGAGTTATCTTCGCACGGGCGCGGGTTCAAGCACCGCCGGTCGACTGCGCTCCGGGCTCGCCGTGCACTACGCTCGCTACGTGGTCGGCCTCGCCCGCGAGGAGGGGATCGTGGGCCTCGGTCCGGTTTATCAGTTCACGCTCAGCACCAGTCTCAAGTGATCGCCCCAGTCGCCGCCCCGCGTCAGGATCTCCTCGACCTCGAGCCCGATGCCGCACTCGAAGTGCTGCAGCAGTGGCTCGCCTCGCGCGGGGAGCCCTCGTATCGCGCCACGCAGATCTTCGGCCGACTTTGGCAGCGCCCCGTCGCGACCTTCGCGGAGATGACGGAACTACCGAAGGTGCTGCGCGATGCGCTCGATACCGAGTTCGCGTTGACTTCGCTCGAGCTGGCGACGCGACAGGCTTCGACGGACGGCACGGAAAAGTTTCTGTTCCGGCTGGCTGACGGACAGTTCATCGAGACAGTCGCGATCCCCGATGGCGATCGCCTGACTTTCTGCATCTCCTCGCAAGCCGGGTGTGCGCTCAAATGCGCGTTCTGTGCAACGGGCGTGATGGGATTCCAGCGGAACCTGCGTCCGTCGGAAATCGCCGGTCAGGTGCGTGCGCTCCGGATGATGACGCCGCCGCTCATTCCCACGAACATCGTGTTCATGGGAATGGGTGAGCCGTTGATGAATTGGAAGGCGGTGAGCCCCACGCTGACGCTGCTGAACGACCCACGCGCGCTCGGCATCGGCGCGCGCCACATCACCATTTCCACCGTCGGCATTCTCCCGGGGATCGTGGCCCTCTCGGAACGTCCGGAACAATTCCGCCTCGCCATTTCGATTCACGCGCCAAGCGACGAGTTGCGCCAGACGCTCATGCCGGTCAACACGAAGTATCCATTGGCCGATGTCATCGACGCCGCGAAATCGTTCGACCGGCGCGTGACCTTTGAATACGTCATGCTCGGAGGCGTCAACGATCAGCCCGAGCATGCGGCGCAACTCGCGCAACTGGCGAAGGACTGTCGCGCCTTCGTCAATCTGATTCCGCTGCATCCGGGCGGATCGATGGGCTTCACCCCGACGCCCGCGCCGGTCATTGCCACCTTCGCCCGCCAGCTGCGCAACGCCGGTGTGGAGACCGCCGTGCGACGTAGCCGCGGCCTCGATATCGCCGCCGCGTGCGGACAACTACGGACGGAGCGGCTCGGCCGGCGGGCGCCAGTCTCGCCCGATCACGATGGTCAGATCCACATAACGTGAGCTGTCGGCACGCGCGGTGATCGTTCCCGCCCCGAGCGCGCGCTTCACCCGCACGGCGGCGTCCGTCTTCCCGGTGTGCACCACGATTTCGGTCGTCTCAAGCGGCGCACCACCCTGCCCGTCATAGTCCACCACGTCGTAGCCGAAGTCGCGCAACACGAACGTCGCCTTTCGGGCAATTCCGCGCCGTTGCGATCCGTTCACGACCCGCACGATAATGCGCTCGTCCTCCGGGGCACGCGCGGCACTGTCCGTCGGCAAGGCCCCACCGTCGCCAGCACGCAACGCATCCGCCGTGCGTGCGCGATGCTGCCACCACGAGGCTGCACCAAACCCAGCGCCAATCAGCACCGTGAACATCACGAACCATCGCCCGATGCGCCGGCGAGGACGTGCCTCCCACGATCCGTTCAGGTCACGCATCGCACGGCATTCCACATGGCGACCGTTTCGTCGTGCAGCCCCTTGCCTTCGCGCAGCGCCCATTCGAGCCGCAAGCGCACGACCTGACGAAAGACAGCATCGAACGCCTCCGGGACCCGTGATGCCAGGAAGGCCCGATCCGTCTGCATGAACGGGCGTCCCGGCTCGAGGAAATCGGCCATATACAAGGCCTTGCCGACGCGCGCCCATCTCGAGGACCCTACGGTGTGCCACCGGACGGCTTCGACGACATCGGCTCGCGATTCGCCCAGTATTTCGAGACGTCGTGCCGCCGCTGGACCATGCAGGAGACCGACCGGCGACACGACATCACCGGTCTCGCCACGCAATGACGCCTCATCCGCATCACGCAACGCATCATGCCAGGCCCCAGCATCACGCCACGCTTGCTGCTCGGTCCCGTCGATCGCCATGGCCACCGCCCACGTCTCCAACAGCGCGACCACGCGGGCGATATGGGCCAATCGACGCTCCCCCACACACGCCCACGACGGCAGTAACGTAGCGTGCTCGGAGGCCGTGATGCCGACCAAAGGAATGCCCTCAGGCATCCATGGCCCGCCGCATCGATGCGGCCAGGGCAATCGCCGCATCGATCGACTCACCGGCGGCTCGCACGAGTGCACTGCCCACCACGACTCCGTCACCCAGATCCGCGGCCGCCCGCGCCTGCTCCGGCGTCGAGATACCGAAGCCGATGCATAACGGCAGCGTTGTGGCCGTGCGCAGCCGCGCCACGGTAGCCGGAAGATCGTCGGCCAGCGTCGTCCGCTCGCCCGTCAC
>JBDKIJ010000383.1:0-8154 GCA_039797155.1 Gemmatimonadota bacterium
ACAGCGGTTCCGCGACTCGGGGCGCGCGGTGCTGCTGGGGACCGCCACCTTCTGGGAAGGCGTGGACGTCCCGGGAGATGCCTTGCGTGGGCTCCTCATTGCGAAGCTGCCTTTTCGCGTACCGACCGAACCGATGGTGGCGGCGCAGTGTGAAGCCATCGAGGCCCGCGGTGGCAACCCGTTCGGTGAGTTCATGCTGCCGCATGCCGCATTGCGCCTCAAACAGGGATTCGGACGGCTCATCCGCACCGGGACCGACTCGGGGGTCGTCGTGCTGTCCGATCCGCGGTTACTGACCAAGGGGTACGGTCGCGAACTGCTGAACGGCCTGCCGCCGGCCCGACGCGTCGTCGGCGCATGGGGCGCCGTGCTCCCCGAGGTGTCTCGCTTTTATCGCCAACGCTGACGGCGGGTCCTCCGCGTGCTTCGTAGGCCATAGCCCGTTGTGGTCATGCGTTTCGGGATGCCTATTTGATGGGCTCATCGTGTGTCTTCTCCCATTCTGCCGAACATGAAGCCGTCGAAGATCGTGTGCGTTGGTCGCAACTACGTCGAACATGCCCGCGAGATGGGCAACGATGTCCCCAAGGAGCCGCTCCTTTTCCTCAAGCCGCCCTCGGCGATTATCCGCGAAGGGGACGGCATCGTGTTGCATCCGGTCTCCTCGCATATCGAGTTTGAAGGGGAGATCGGCGTGGTAATCGGGACCCGCTTGTCGCGCGCCGCGTCGGAAGCGGAGGCCCGGGCCGCGATCGGCGGCATCGTCGCGGTGAACGATGTCACTGCGCGCGACTTGCAGCGGAACGACGGCCAGTGGGCCCGTGCAAAGGGGCTCGACACCTTCTGCCCGCTGGGCGAGCCGGGCCCGGTCCCCGCGGATCTCGAGGCCATCCAACTCATCACGCGAGTGAATGGCGTGGTGTGCCAGCAGGCCACTGGGGCCGACATGGTCTTCAAGATCCCGTTCCTGCTCCACTTCATCTCCCAATACCTCACCCTTGAGCCGGGCGATCTCGTGGCGACTGGTACGCCGGCCGGGACGAAACCCCTCGCGCCGGGTGATGTCGTGGAGGTAGAGCTGGTCGGGATCAGCCGGGTTAAGAATCCGGTCGTGTCCGGCACCTGAACCCTCAAGACGGGTATCTTTCGCCATGCGCCGCATCCCCCGTCCCCCGTCCTCATCCCGCGCCTTTCTGGTCGCGGTGGTGCTGCACGTGGTGGTCGGCGCGGCCTTCCTGCAGTGGATGACGTTGGGGCGCGGGATCCCGTCCTGGTTGCGATTGGGCGGGGAGCCCGAGGCGATCCCCGAGCGGATCACGTATGTGACTCCCGTCCCGCGTCCGACGACGCCACCGTCGACGCTGCCGCAGGAGCGGCAGACGATGCGGCCGCGTCCCGACATGGTCGCGGCGGATCCCGCCTCACCGGCGGCGCCGCTCGTGATGCCGCGCGGCACTCCGCGGGACACCGGGAGCGGTGCGCCGCGTGGCGATAACGGCATTGGCGCGCTCGATCCGAACGTGCGCGGTGTGAAGCCCGGGTACACGGATGAACGCGTATGGCGCGGCACACCGGGCCCTGGTGCGTACGGCGTGGCAGATGGCACCGGTGCCCCACGCGGTGATCGCGCCGACAAGATCGACAGCATCATGGCTGGCGTGCTGACCGCGGCGCGTGATTCACTCGACTCGATTGCGCGGGCGCAGGGGCGTACGGGGCGCCAGCCGGGCGACTGGACCAAGACCGATGCCAACGGCAATCGGTGGGGATGGGATCAGCAGGGCATCCGGCTTGGCAAAGTGACGATCCCCAACGCCCTTTTGGCCTTACTGCCGCTCAATGCCGCGACGGCTGCCAATATGTCGGGGAACATGTCGCGTATGGACGCCGATCGCCGGTTGGCGGCGTCCCGTGCGGATATTCAGCGCATGTCCGAGCGGGGCATCGGCGAAGCGGAGTTCCGACGCGTCGTGAAGGAAATGGACGCTCGCCGCGATGCCGAGCGGCGCGAGCGCCTTCGCGCCCCAAGCGCGAGCGTGGCCGCGCCGGTGAAGTCGTCCGACAAATCGAACGACCGTTAACGCGAACGGCTAGCCGCTCACGCTGACACGAAACGCGCGCGGCTTAGCCTTCCTCGAGAAAACGAACGGCCGCCGCGATGCGCGCCAGCGAGGTCTCGCGCCCGACGTACAGCAGCACATCGAAGATCCCCGGGCTCACCGTCAGCCCGGTCAACGCGACCCGCAATGGCTGAAAGATCTTGCCACCGGAGATCTCGCGCTCTTCGGCCAGTTTCCGGAGGGCTTCTTCCATCACCGCCGGTTCCCACGATTCGATCGACGCCAGGCGGTCATGCGTCGCCTGCAGGATGGCGGCAGTGGCCTCGGCATCGCGCCACTGCTTGGTGACCGCATCCGGGTCATAGGCCACATGCTGCACGAAGAAGGGGCGGGAGAGTTCCACAATTTCGTCAGTCAAGCGCGCGCGAATGCGCAGCAGCTCGAGGACCCCGCAGAACCACGCATGCCGAGCGCGGAGATCTTCAACGGTAGCCAAGCCGGCCCGCTCGATGAGTGGCGCCACGGTCGCGGCCAATTCATCGATGGGAATGAGCGCCAGATGCTGTCCGTTCATCCACTCGAGCTTCTTCGTGTCGAACACGGCGGCCTTCTTCTGCAGCCCCTCGACATGGAACTTCTCGACGAGCTGAGGCAGCGTCATGACCTCGGTGTCGTCACCGGGTGACCAGCCGAGCAGCGCGAGGAAGTTCAGCATCGCCTGCGGCAGCAGCCCCTGATGCTGATAGTCGCCGACCGCCGTGGCGCCGTGCCGCTTCGAGAGCTTCTTGCCATCCGTGCCGTGAATCATCGGCACGTGAGCGAACTGCGGCTCCTCGGCGCCCAGCGCGCGGTAGAGCAGGATCTGCTTCGGCGTGTTCGAGATGTGATCATCGCCGCGCATGACGAGCGTGATCCCCATGGCAATGTCATCCGAGACGACCGCCATGTTATACACTGGCGTGCCGTCCGAACGGAGGATGATGAAATCCTCGATATCCTTGTTCGGGAAGGCGATGCGGTCATGGACGAGGTCGTGCCATTCCGTGTGCCCATCCGGCACACGAAAACGAATCGCGTACGACTCACCGCGCGCCAAACGCTCGCCGATCTCGGCGTCACTCAGCTCCGCCATGGCCCGATCGAAACGGAATGCCTCGCCACGCGCTTCGGCATCAGCGCGCAGGCGTTCCAACTCCGCCGCCGGGGTGAAGTCGCGGTAGGCGGCACCGGACTCAAGTAAACGGTGCGCATCGGCATAGTGTCGCGCGACATTCGCCCCCTGGTAGACCACCGCTTCATCCCACGTCAGCCCCAGCCATTCCAGCCCCTCGAAGATGGCCCGGGTGCTTTCATCCGTACTGCGCTGACGGTCGGTGTCCTCGATGCGCAGGAGGAATTGGCCATCGAACTTCTTCGCGTAGAGCCAATTGAAGAGCGCCGTACGGGCGCCGCCGACATGGAGAAACCCGGTGGGCGAGGGCGCGAATCGAACGCGCGGGCGCTTCGGGGAAGGCGCAGACGACATGAGATCAATCCGAAAGGACAGAAACCCTGCGCCCTACGGCACAGGGGGAAACACAACGCGGGTCCGTCGGAGGACCCCGACAGACCCGCGGAGCGGAGAGAGCGGGATTCGAACCCGCGATAGGGGTTGACCCCCTATGCCGGTTTAGCAAACCGGTGCCTTCAGCCTCTCGGCCATCTCTCCCGTATCGCCGTGGCAGCCATAACGTGTTGATTGACAACAGGTTGGCCGTTTGACGCCGCGGGCGCCTGCTATTACCCGCAGACTCGAAATGTACTGCAGCGCGCACCCCGGAGGCAATGGCCGGGAAGCGGAACAGATATTGCCCCCGTCATGTAACGGCAGGCTGACAGGACATCCGCAGAGGGCAGCCGGGAGCGACGGACCTGAGGAACGAGACGCTCATGATGCGCGAGACGATGAGGCGATCAGCGGGGCTTCGGGTCCTGATGAGCGCCGATCCGATCGGAGGGGTGTGGACCTATGCCCTCGATCTCGCTGCCGGATTGCACGCGTATGATGTGCAGGTCATCCTCGCCACGATGGGCGCCCCGCTCTCCATGGCGCAGCGGTGCGCCGTGGGGGCGCTCCCGAACGTCAGGCTTGAGGAGAGCCACTTCCGCCTCGAATGGATGCCGGAGCCATGGCATGATGTGGCCGCTGCGGGTGTCTGGCTGCTGGAGCTGGCGCGCCGTCACGACGTGCATCTCGTGCATCTGAATCATCTCGTCCATGCAGATCTCCCGTTCGGCGTGCCGGTCGTGACGGTTGCGCATGCCTGCGTCCTGAGTTGGTGGGAATCGGTGCGGCGCGAGCAAGCGCCGGCCTATTACGACCGATATCGGCGGGAAGTCCGTCAGAGTCTGCAGGCTGCACACACCGTGATCACGGTGACGCACGCCATGGCCCGGCGTCTCCAGCGGCACTACGGACCACTGCCCGATCTGGCGGTGATCCGGAATGGCCGTCGGTCACCTTCGTGCGCACCGGTGGTCAAGGCGCCACGCATCTTTACGGCCGGACGACTCTGGGATGAGGCCAAGAATGCGGCGGCGGTCATGCGCGTGGCGACGCACGTGCCATGGCCCGTGTATCTCGCGGGCGCTGACGCGTGTCCTCGTGGTTACGCGCCGTTGAACGGGGATGCGTTCATCCGTGATCGACGCGCCGTCCGCATGCTCGGTCAGCTACCGGCTGGAGCGATGGAACGGGAGTATCGTCGCACGGCGATCTACGCGCTGCCCGCACGGTATGAACCGTTTGGTCTCAGCATTCTAGAAGCCGCCCAGGCCGAGTGCGCACTCGTGTTGGGCGATATCGATTCGCTGCGAGAGCTGTGGGATGGGGTCGCGGTGTTTCTCGCGCCCGACGATGACGTGGCCATGAGGACAGCCCTCCGCGCGCTGATCGCTGAACCCGCGCGACGGCTCGCCTTGGGGCACGCCGCGCGTCAGCGTGCCACGAGCTTCCGCCATGAAACCTTCGTGCAGGAATATCTCGTGGCATATCGCACCATGCTCGGGATGCGAAGCGGCACGTTTGATGGTGTGCACCGCTAGCGACGCCAAAGCGGGGGGAGTGGGATTCGAACCCACGGTACCGTTTCCGGTACGCCGGTTTTCAAGACCGGAGCGATCAACCACTCTGCCATCCCCCCAGTCGGGGATCCCTGACGGCTCCCCCGACTTCGCCGTCCAATCTATTGGCATGGGGGCAAACGTGGCAGTAGCGTACGGTATGCCCCAACTCCGCAAACCCTATCTGCTCTATCTGGGTGAGGCCCAGATTCAAACGGACGCGAAGACCGCCAGCGGATTGCGCGATTGGTGTCGCGCGGACGTCGTTGGCGAATGGAGTCTCCCGTCCGCGGCGATCAGCGTGGGCGTGCCGCGACTCTCACCGGCCGAAGCGGCCGCGCAGGGTGCCGGTAGTCTCGTCATCGGCGTGGCGCCCGTCGGAGGACGACTCCCCGAGCAATGGCTTCCGGATCTCGAGGCCGCCATTGAGGCCGGCATGGATATCGTGAGCGGCATGCACACCCGGTTGACCTCGTTCCCTTCACTCGTCGAGAAGGCGCGCCGGTTTGGCGTCCAGCTGCACGATGTGCGGCACAGCAACGAAGTCTTCCCTGCAGGCACCGGACGGAAGCGGAGCGGTCTGCGCGTCGCGACGGTCGGCACCGACTGTGCGCTGGGGAAGAAGTACACGGCGCTGGCGCTCACGCAGGCGCTGCACGCGCGTGGGGCCAACGCGACGTTCCGTGCGACCGGTCAGACGGGCATCATGATCGCCGGCGAGGGGATCGCGATTGACGCGGTTGTCGCCGACTTCATCGCCGGGGCGGCTGAAGTACTGTCACCGGACAACGCGCCGGATCATTGGGATGTGATCGAAGGGCAGGGCTCGCTCTTTCATCCGGCATACGCCGGCGTCACGCTGGGGCTGCTCCATGGATCGCAGCCCGACTTCATCGTGCTCTGCCATGATCCCAGTCGGACGACGATCGAGTATCGTCCCGATTTCCCGATCCCGCCGCTGGCCGATGCCGTGGCGCAATATCTCACGGCGGCCCGCATCACCAATCGGCAGGTACGCTTGGCCGGCGTGAGTATCAACTCCTCGTCGCTCGACGATGCCGCCTGGGCGGCGTACCGCGACGACGTGAGCCACTCACTGGGGGTTCCGGTCTGCGACCCCCTGCGCGGCGGTATGGATCCGATCGTTTCCGTTCTTCTCGGGTAAGAATCCGTATTCCCTGACCACAGATCCTGATCATGCGAACGTCCAATCCGGTTTTCTCACGCTTCACGGCGCTTGCGCGTCGCGGCGTCGGCGTCTCCTCCGACGTCATGACCGTGCGCGGCACGGCGATGAAGGCGCTGACGCTTCTTGCCGTTCTGGCGTTCTCTGCCGCGATCGTGTGGCAGCAGATCGCCGCTGGACGAACCGATCTGATCATGCCGGCGATGCTCGTTGGTGGGCTCGGCGGTTTCGTGTTCGCCATGATCACGAGCTTCCGCCCACAGTCGGCCCCGTGGTCCGCGCCGATTTACGCCTCGCTGGAAGGGATCGCGCTTGGCGCCATCTCCGCGCTCTACAATGCGCGATTCGCCGGCTTGCCTCAGCAGGCGGTGTTGTTGACCATCGGTGTGGCCGCTGGTGTACTCGTGCTGTACCGCTTCCGCCTCGTTCAGGCGACGGAAAGCTTCCGGAAGATGATGCTCGGCGCGACGATGGGCATCGCGCTGTTCTATCTCGGATCGATGCTGCTGTCGCTCTTCGGCGTGAACATCGGGTACTTCACGTCGTCCAGCCCGCTGGCGATCGGCATCAATCTCCTGATCGCCGGCGTGGCGGCGTTCAATCTCGTGCTCGACTTCGATCGCATTGAAGAAGGGAGCCGGGCGGGCGCCCCGAAGCAGTTCGAGTGGTTCGGGGCCTTCGGCCTGATGGTGACGCTCATCTGGCTGTATCTCGAACTGCTCCGGCTCTTGTCGCGCCTTCAGGGGCGACGCGACTGAGCGCGTCGCTTATTTCGGCCAGCCGGCGGGTGACACCGCCGGCATGATGCGCAGCGCGTTCTGGTAGTAGACCTTTTTCAGGACCACATCCGGCAGGTCGATGCCGTAGAGCTTCCAGAACGCGTGGTAATCGCGGTAGTAGTCGAAGTAGTCATCCCGCGTTTCGAGCACGCGCCAGTAGTACGGGTACTCGCCGGGCTGGAAGGAGTCCTTCCCGAAGAGCAGGCGGTCCTGATACTTGATGAAGAAGTCGCGGGCTGCGCGCGGCTGGCGCCCGATGTCGTACAGCACCGCCCCCATTTCGCCGAGCACGTTGGGCATCGCATCGAACATGCGGCCCAGGCGCGCCAGATCATTGGCGTGCCAGCCGAGATGCGCGGCGACGAACGTGGTCTTCGGGTGGCGACGGAAGAGACTGTCGCGCTCGGCCATCAGCTGGTCGAAGCTCGGGAACTTGTCCTGCGGGTAGAGACGCTCGGGGAAGAGCGAAAGCTCCAACCACCGTTCGTTGGTGTTGTCTACCTCACGGAAGAATTCCTGCGGGTCCGCGGTATGGATGAACACCGGAAGCTTGAGGCGTGCGGCCGCTTGCCACACCGGATCGAGCTCCGGGTCGTTGATGCGGAGCCGTGAGCCATCCGCCTTGCGCGTGGACAGCCCCAGCCCCTTCCCAATTTCCCCGATGCCAACGGCGCCGGCCTTGGCATCGGCCTCCAGCTGTGCCACGGCCTTCACAGCCCAGCCCGCGGACCCGACGCCGGCAAAGTTGATCCCGGTGAAGAAGCGCACGCGATCCTTCATCGTCGGCGATTTGCCAACGAGCGCGATCCCCTTGCTCAGCGCATCCCCGGACACGTTGTTCGCCGCGATCATCAGGCGCACGTTGATCGAGTCCAACGTGGGGCCGAAGCGCTCGAGCGCCTCGGCACTCCCGAGGTGCGCGTTGGTCGGATGCCCATGGAAATCGATCACGGGGAACTTCGCGCGCCACCGCATCGTGCCCGGTACCACCAGCGTCGACTTCGGTCGGTAGTCGACAATGCTCGGT
>JBDKIJ010000384.1:0-5570 GCA_039797155.1 Gemmatimonadota bacterium
GGCGCTGCGACCCGTGGACGACGCGGGTCGCTGATTCACGCGCGGGCTGGCAAGGCGCCGCGCGCAACCATCAACGTTGAATGTCGAGTCGCCTTCGGGTTCAATCCGGGCGACTGCGACCAGGGGAGAAACCAACATGCAGACCGTTCTCATCACCGGCGCCAATCGAGGTATCGGCCTCGAAATGGTGCGTCAGTACCTCGCATCCGGCTCCACTGTCATTGCCTGCGTGCGCGATCCTGCGCGTGCCGACGCGCTGCGCGCGCTCCCGCACCAGGAACGTCTTTCGATCGAACAGATGGACATGGCGGACTTCGCATCGATCACCGCGGCGCGAGCGCGTATCGGCGACCGTGCCATTGATATCGTGATCAACAACGCCGGTGTGGCGGGCGGCGCCAAGCAGGGCATCGACGACGTCGATCTCGACGACTGGCATGCCACGCTGAACATCAACACCATTGCACCGCTCATCGTGGCCCGCAGCTTCAAGTCGAACCTTGCCGCTTCCGGCAACGGCAAGCTGATGAATGTCACCAGCCAGCTCGCGGCGTCTACCTGGCCGATGGGCGGGATGCTCATTTACTCGACCACCAAGGCCGCGCTCAGCAAGGTGGCACAGGTGCTGGCGATCGACTGGAAGAACGACCCGATCACGGTCGCCCTGATGCACCCGGGCTGGGTGAAGACCGACATGGGCGGTCCGCACGCGCAGCTCACCGTTGAAGAAAGCGCGTCCGGTATCCGCTCCGTCATCGAGAGCATGGGCAAGGCTGACTCGGGCAAGTTCTACAAGTGGAACGGCGAGATCCATCCCTGGTAAACCGGGGTTCAGTCTGCGGTCACCAACGGGGGAGGAAACATGGGTAATCGACTGCAAGGCAAAGTCGCCGCCATTACCGGCGCGGCAAGCGGGTTTGGCGCGGCCATGGCGCGCCGCTTCGTGGCGGAGGGCGCGCGGGTCGCGCTGGGGGACATCCAGCAGGGTCCGGGTAGCGCTCTCGCACAGGAGCTTGGGGACGCGGCGGTATTCACCGTGTGCAATGTCACTCGCGAAGAGGATATCGCCGGTCTCGTCGACCTCGCGGTCAGCCGCTTCGGTCAGCTGGACATCATGGTCAACAATGCAGGCATCGTTGGCGCCGTCGGTCCGATCGACACCACGCCCGCAGAGGAATGGAAGGCAACGATCGACATTCTGCTGAACGGCGTGTTCTACGGCATGAAGCACGCCGCGCGCGTGATGAAGCCGCGGCAAACCGGCGCGATCATCAGCCTGGCCAGCACCGCCGGCATCATGGGTGGGCTTGGGCCCCATGCCTACGCGGCGTGCAAGCACGCCGTGGTCGGGCTCACCAAGAACGCCGGCGCAGAACTGTGCAGACACGGTATCCGAGTCAACGCAATTGCGCCCGCGGGCATGGCTACGGCCATGGTTGCCAACGTCATGACAGGTGACCCGAAAGCCATCGAGCAGACAAAGGCGGGCCTCGCGGCCAACTCGCCCCTGCTCAATCGGGCGGGCGTTGCCGAGGACGTGGCCAACGCCGCGCTGTGGCTCGCGAGCGATGAGTCCGGCTACACCAATGGTCACACGTTGACCACGGACGCAGGGATCACCACGGGTTCGACCACGGCGGGGCCTGCGTTTGGCGAATATCAACCCATGATCCGGGAGGCCGGGCGCAAGGGTCTCTGAGCACCCCCGCACCCCGCCCTACTCGAACATAACAAGAGGAAAAAACATGATCAGCAGCGGCCCTATCGAAGACCGTCTTGCCATTCGTGAGCTCGTGGATTCCTACAACGACGCGGTCATGCGCTTCGACGGCGATGCCTGGGCAGCCAACTGGCGCGACGACGCGACCTGGCACCTGCCGGGCGCAGGTCCCATCACCGGCAAATCGAACTTCTACCCCATGTGGAAGCAGGCCATGAGCGGCTTCGAGTTCGTCGGCTTCTTCGCCTCCGCCGGTCCCATCATCGTGGATGGCAACAAGGCGCATGGAACCTGGTATCAACAGGAGTTCCTGCACCAGAAGGATGGGGTCAAGCGTAACGTCACCGGACGCTACGAGGATGACTACGTGAAAGTAGACGGTCGCTGGTACTTCCAGCAGCGCGTTTACACGGTGCTGAACGCGAGCTGAAGCGCGCTCGCAGCGTACGCGCCCATGCCGCTGCAAAGGCAGCGGCATGAGTCGATGTGAGATGACGGAGGACGTCATGGACCTCTACGACGCCATGAGCACACTGCGCGCCGTGCGCCGTCTGCGCCCAGACCCGATCCCGGACGACGTACTCGACCGCGTTTTTACCGCAGCCACCTGGGCTCCAACCGGCGGCAACCTTCAGCCCTGGCGCATTATCGCGGTGCGCTCAGCTGCCACCAGGCAATCACTGGAAGACCTCTATCGTCCGCACTGGGATGCCTACGTCCCGCGTTACCACGACAAGATGGCAAACATGGCACCGGCGCAGCGTGCAAGCTCGCAGCGCGCGCTGGACGCGGGCGACTACCTGGCGAAGCATATGCACGAAGCGCCGGTCATCGCGGTGTTCTGCTTCAATCCCGACCTCATGACCATCACCGACCAGGCACTGCCTCGTCCGTCCGTGGTCGGCGGGGGTTCGGTCTATCCCGCTGTGCAGAACCTGCTCCTCGCCTGTCGCAACGAGGGGCTCGGGTGCGTACTCACGACATTGCTGTGTATCGAGGAAGCGCAGCTCCGACCACTGCTCGGGCTGCCTGATGGCTGGTATACCTGTGCCTTTGTGCCGATCGGCTATCCCGTGGGCGGCGGGCACGGACCCATTCGCCGCCGACCTGTTGCCAGCATGGTCTTCACCGACCGATTCGGCGCCACCTGAGGGGCGCCGCCACCGGTCCGCGGGCATGCATCAGCCGGCGGTGAAGAAGTCCGCGCGCGGCGTCATGGTCGCATCGTATACCGGCTCTTTGAGATCACAGCGGAACTTGTTGTTGTCGGCACCTGCGAGCCCGATCGAGCCGAGCAGGTTGCGCATGTTGAAGTAGTTCTCATGGTGAAAGTGGGCCGCGAGCGAGGCCTCGTCTTCCCAGAGTTCGTACACTGCAATGCGACCAGGGACGCAGGGGTCTGCGGAAAAGACGTAGGCGTGACAGCCTGGTTCCTGATCGCGGGTCGCCTGCTGCAGTGGACGCGCTTGTTCGATCGCGGCATCGCGCTTCGACGGGTCGGCAAGATCAATGGTGCCGGCAATGATGATCATGAGACGTTTGCTCCCTGTTCAAAAGTTCAGTGTGAATACGAGGCAGGCAGGACCGCTGCGGCGCTACCGTTGAGCGCGCTAGCGCCAGCCGCCCTCGAGCAGGCTGGCTCCACGCAGACTCGCGCTTCAGCCAACAGCGATAATGTTCGGGTCGCGCACCTTGGGTCCGGAGTGATCCTGATTACGCACGGTGTCGGCCACACGATACATGGGCTCCCGCAGCATGTCCCGCAGATCATCGGATGCGCCAATACGTACCAAGGCACGATCCATGCAGCGCAACCACTGGTCGCGCTCCTCGGGTCCGATTGCAAACGGAGCATGTACCTCGGTGAGGCACATGCTGCCTTTCACCGCGAGATAAACCGGCGGCCCGCCCATCCATTGCGTGAGATAGGCGGCCAGCAGACTTCGGACCTTACCGAGATCATCACCGTGCATGGCACGGATACCCGCGGCGTCTGCGGATTCGTCCATTTCACGATAGAACGCATCCGCAAGCGCCCGAATGCCATCGGAGCCAAGAATTTCGTACGGGGTCTGGGGCTCTTCCATCGTTGCTCGCCGGTCAGTTCATCGGGCCGAAGCGGGGCCGGGGCGGCTGCACCGCTCCGGCTACGGAGATGTGCAGTTTGCCGTTCTCGATGCGCACAGGGAAGGACTGAATCGGTCGCGAGGCTGGCGCCGCGCGACACGCGCCCGAGCGCACGTCGAACCGCGCGCCATGCAGCGGGCAAATGACCTCGTGACCGCGCAGGCGCCCAGCGCTCAGCACCTGTCGGGCGTGCGAGCAGCTGTTTGCCACGGCGAAGTATTCACCATCCACCCGACACAGGAGTACATCCACGCCTTCGATGCGCAGCGCCCGCATTTCGCCATCGGCGAGCGTCGTGATCGGCAAACCCTCGCTCACGCTACTTGACCCACTTCTTTGAGTCGCGGAACAGATAGTCGTCGAGCGTCTTGTGGAAATGACGCACGCGGAGTTCCTGTGTGCCCACCCACAGCCCGCGGAAGCCGCGGCTGTTCATGCCCTTCTGGATCATGGGCAGGTTGGTCGCGTCCTGATCCAGTACTTCACCCAGCGATTCCTCACCGTGGCGGAACTGACGATGCAGCGGACGCTCCGGCCACGGCTCGCCCTCAGGGATCAACGAGTAGTTCTGCAGGTCCCAGTACATCTTGTTGGGATCACTCTCGTGCGGGCGCTGCCGGAAGATCATCACGCTGTTGCAATGAATGTTCATCGTGATGTTCGGGAAGATCATGTAGTGATAGTCATCCGACAGCTGATCATCATTCAGCTCGGAGAAATCGAACCCCATGGCCTTGTCGTTTTTGCGCAGATGCGTCTGGATCGCGCGGCGCACATCGAGACCGTTGCCCTGGAACGTCTCAGGGTCCATGCCGTACGACGCCATGTATCCCTTCATACCGTCCGAGATCGTGGTGCCGTCCTCGACGTGGGAGCTCACGGTTCCGAACGGAATGAGGTAACGGCTATGACGCTCGTACACGTCGATTTGCACATCGAGGTCTTCAAGCCAGGACATGAGCTGCGGGTGCGTGCCCGCCACGTGATAGGCCTCGTTGAACGCATCGACGGAGGCCTTCCAGTTGCAGTCCCACTCGACCGTGATGTCGTTCACGAGTGCCATGCGGTCGAAGTGATACGGATCCAGATGCTCGGGAATCATGCCGAGAAAATCGGCGAGGGGCTCTGCGTCCGGGTTCAGATTGATCCATACCCAGCCACCCCACGCTTCACAGGCGACGCGACGGATCGAAAGCCGTTCGGCGGGCGCTCCCTGCGGAAAAGTCTGAATATCCGGGACGTTGATGAGCTCGCCACGCATGTTGTACTCCCACAGGTGATAGGAGCACTTGAACGTTTCGGCGTGACCACACTTGCCGTAGGCCACCTGATTACCGCGGTGCGAACACACGTTATAGAACGCGCTGTACTGATGGTTTTCGTCCTTGGTAATGACGATGCTTTCCGTACCGATCTCGGTAACCACGTAGTCGCCGGGGTGACGCAGGTCGCCTTCCCAGGCGCCCATCAGCCAGGCTTTCGTCCAGAGCCGATCCCACTCGCGCTGCATGAACTCGCGCGATACATAGCGTTCCGCCGGAATGATGTCGTATCCGAGATCCGGATCGACCGCCTTCTCCATGGGTGTGCGACTGGTGCGCGGATCACCAAATCGTTCGACCTTGCGAAAGACTGTCATGCTTTGTTCTCCCCACTGCTTGCGCTTGCATTGGCGCGCGCCACGGCGCAGGCGACTTCATACGCGGTGCAGGACGCACCCGCC
>JBDKIJ010000385.1:0-4551 GCA_039797155.1 Gemmatimonadota bacterium
CCTCGTGCGTGGTGATACCGTCTACGCCGCGTGTCGGAATCCGGCGCGGGTCCCGGTGCTGGCCGATCTGCGCGCGGAGTTCGGTGGCCTCGAAATGCTGCCGTTCGATCCGGCCGATGCCTCCAGCGTCGCGGATGCGGTCCCGGTCTTGGAGCAGTTCACCGATACGCTGGATCTACTGATCATCGGACCGGGGGAACCCGGGGCGCATGAACGGGCCGGCGAGGCCGAGCGTGACGCGCACCTCAATACGCTCACCGGGTCGGGGTTGGCGGAGCACTATCGTCGTTATGCGGTGTCGCCGCTGTTACTCGTCCGCACCGTGTTGCCATTCCTCGCGCATCGCGATGGGGCGCGGGTACTGGTGACAACCAGCTGGTTGGGATCGCTCCACGGGAAGTCGCAGGGGGGCGATTACGCGACCTGCGCCAGCGCGGCGGCGTTGCACATGCTGATGCGCGCATTGGCCCACGATCTCGTCGAGCAGGGGATTGTTGTCGGGCTCGGGAATCCCGGGCACTTCGCGACGACCCCGGAGGGCCCCGTGTTCCGGCATTCCGTGGAGGAGGCGGCGCTCGGCCTTTTGGGGCAGATGGACCGATTGCCGCGGGAGCGGAGCGGCGCGTTCTTCGATTGGACGGGTGCGGAACGGGCATGGTGAGCGTGAGGGCTGCGGCGATTGGGCTCGCCGTGATGTGCCTGGCAGCGTGTGGTGGGGCGCGCTCCACCACGTCGACGGAGGCTGTCGTTCCGCGCCCTGCGGGCGAGCCGCGGCCGTCGACGCCGACTCCTGTCGCCGACGTGCCGGCGCAAGCGGTGATTCCGGTACGCGTGACGTACCTGTTGCGCGCCTTGCGACCCTCGATCGATTCGTTGTTCCCGGCGCGGGATTCGCTCTCCACGGCGCGCTGCGCGTCGCTCGCGGGCGCCGTGTGCCATCAGTACGTCTATCGGCGTGATTCGATGGCGCTCCGGGCGGAGCAGGGCACTCTCTCGATTGGCACTGCGCTGCAGTATCGCGCCCGCGTCGGCGTGGCGGTTGGGGCATCAGTGGCCAGCTGCGGGTATGCGCCCGAGGCGATGCGTCGCGCGGATCTGCTGATGCTGACCACCTTGTTCTGGCGTCGCGATTGGCGGATCGGCGCGCGTGATACGCGACTCGCCGCAACGCTGCGCGATCCCTGTCGGGTCACGGCGCTGAATGTGAATGCCACGCCGTCGATGCAACGGCTCATCGATCGCCAGTTGGCGGCGTTTGCCGCCGAGGCCGATACGATGATTCCCCACGTCGCAGACTTCCGCCCGTTGGCGGATTCGCTCTGGCGCAGCTTTCTCGAGCCGACGCCACTGGATTCGCTCAATACCCTCTGGCTGCTCATCGAGCCAACCGGGGTGCAGGTGACGCCGTTTGTCGGGAACGGACCGTCGATTACGACGGATCTGGTGCTCTATGCCCGTCCACGCGTCATCGCTGGTGCCAAACCGGTCGTGCGAGCACGACCACTCCCGTCGTTGACACTGGGCACGGCCCCGTCGGGGTTCTCCGTCCCGCTTACCGTGGAGCTCCCCTTCGCCGAAGTGGAGCGTCAATCGACGATGGCCCTGCGTGCGGAGACGGCGAAGGAATCGGTGCGCATCGATACGGTGATGATGCGGGCGCAGGGCGACAGCGTGGTGCTCGATCTCACCGTCTCGGGGGCGCTCCGTGGCCGCTTGTCGTTGCTGTCGCGCCCCCGATGGGATGCGGCCGCGCGTGAGTTACGGCTTGATGATCTGCAATGGAATCTTGAGAGTCAGGGCGCGATTTCACGGGTGAAGTCCACCTTGGCCGCGCCGCTGATTGGGCGCGCGGTCCGGCGCGCGACCAGCGGGGGGCGGATCCCGTTGGGGGCACAGCTGGACTCGACGCGCACCGAATTGCTGACGCTGCTGAACGGGCCGATGGCGCCTGGCGTGGCCATGGGGACCAGTGTGCAGCCGGTCCAGGTCCTGTCGGTTACCACCTCCGCGCGTGCGATTGTCGTGCGCGCGCTCTTCACGGGGCAGAGCGGCGTATGGATTCAGTAAGTTTGCGGCGATGGGTTGTCGCGACCGGGGTGGCGGCGAGCTGCCTTATGACGTCGCCGGCGCTGATGCAGGCACAAACCGTTGCCGTGGACCGGGCGCGTCTTATGGCGCGACTCGCTGCCCTTTCGGCCGACTCCATGCAGGGGCGTCGGGCTGGAACGGCCGACGCCGCGCGGGCGCGCGGATGGCTCACGAACGAGTTGCGGCGGATTGGCGTGAAGCCGCTGGGATCGACATTCGAGGCCCCATTCACCATGCGTGCTCGTCGTGCGACTGCTGATACCCTCGGCGTCAATCTGCTGGCACGCATCGCAGGGCGGCGCGCCGATGGCCCGGTCCTGGTCCTCAGCGCGCACTATGATCACGTCGGTGTGCAGAATGGTCTTATCCACAACGGCGCCGACGACAATGCGTCGGGCACCGTGGCGCTCCTTGCGATCGCCGAGCATCTCATGGCGCACCCGCCTGAGCATGATGTCGTCTTCGCGTTTTTCGATGCCGAGGAGGCGGGGCTGCAGGGGGCACGCGCGTTTGTGGCCCAGCCACCGATTCCGCTTTCGCGCATCGCGCTGAACGTGAATCTCGACATGGTCGCCCGTCAGGATGGTGGGGCGATCTGGGTGGCGGGCACGGCGCACACCCCCAGTCTGGCTCCCATCGTGGAGACCGTCGCACGGTCGGCATCCGTGATGGTGCGCGTGGGGCATGATCGACCGACCGGAAAGCCCGGCGACGACTGGACAGGGTCGTCGGACCACGGTGCCTTTCATGCCGCAAACATTCCGTTTCTCTATCTCGGCGTCGAAGACCATGCCGACTACCACAAGCCCGGCGATGACGCCGACAAAGTGGATCCGGCGTTCTTCGCGGGCGTCGTGAACTTCGCCACGCGCCTCGTGGCAACGCTGGATGCAGCGCTCCCGCAGCTGCGTCGACCCTGAAATCGCTGCGGGTACCAACGAAGAACGCGGGTCATCTCCGAAGAGATAACCCGCGTTGTTCGTGGAAGATCGGGCCTGGATGAACCGACTCCTGGGGTGATCACACACACTGCGGGAGGCCCGTCTGGAAGAGGGGAGCCACAAGGCACGAGATCGGTGCCGCGGTCGCTCTCCCGCGGACGAGAGGAGAGTAGGGGGCGTACCTCAAGACGGCAAGCCGGCAGCACACCGGATATCACGTATTTTTTGCATGTTGAATACCGTCGATGGTCCCGTCCTGTAGTTTCTGCAGATCGTCCTCGATCAATGACGCGTGGTGCGTGACCGGCCACGGCGTCTCAGACCCCTTTCGCGTGCAGATCATGATCCGTTTCGCCCGATGGGCTGCGCTCGCAGCCGTCTCCGTTCCGCTTGCACTCTCGGCTCAGGCTCCTGTGCCAGCCTCCCGCGCCATGCGGCTCGCAGACTGGTATCGCGTGGTGTCCGTGAGCACGCCGGCCGTCTCGCCGGACGGCCAGCGCGTCGCCATGACCGTGACGCGGGCCGTGGAGGCGGACAACAAGCGGCATAGCGAGGTGTGGGTGGTGAACACCGCGGGCGGCGAGCCGCAGCGGTGGACGTCCCCCAGCACGGAGAGCAGCAATCCCCGCTGGTCGGCCGACGGGACGCATCTGTTGTTCACGTCGACTCGTCCCGGCGGGAAGGGAACGACGTGGGCGATCCGTCTTGACCAGCCGTCGGGTGAGGCGATTCAGGTCCCGACCTATCCGCAGGGTTCCATGCCGTCGAGTGGCACCTTCGCCGTCTTCACCGAGGCGGCGACGCCGGCGCCTGCGGTGCCGACGGGCGACCCGTTCGCGAAGATGCCGGCGATGGCGCGTCCCCCGATCGAGGGGATCACGCGCCCCATCGATGCCGCGCGCTTTGATGGCCGCCATGTGGTCGACATGGTGTACAAGAACAACAACACCGGGTTCGTGCCGGGGCGCCGGACGCCGCGCGTGTGGCGCCCGCAGCAGCTGTTCCGTCAGAGCGTTGGCGATACGGCACGCAAGCAGCTGACGAGCGCGCCGTATTCGCATCGCGGTGCGGTGGTCTCACCCGATGGACAATGGATTGCCTTCGTGGCTGACGCGCGACTTCGCCCGGATTCGATCGTGGATCTCGAGCGCGATTCGCTCGCCAAGCTGCCGTACAACAAGGTGCGGGATGAGGCCGAGCGGAACGACAGCGACATCTATGTCATCAGCGCGAATGGCGGGACGCCGCGAAAGGTGGCGGAGTGGATGGGCGCCGAGTCGGATCTGACCTGGTCGCCGGACGGTCAGACGATTGCATTCATCGGCCGCCCGGCACGCACCAAGAGTGCGCGCCTCTACACGGTCCCGGCCGCTGGTGGTGCGCCGAAGAATCTGCTGGGCACGTGGCAGTATGAGCCCGGATCGATCGATTGGCTCAAGAGCGGCGCGATGCTCTTCACCGCCGACATCGGTGGCCGGTCGGCGCTTCTCCAGGTGGATGCCGCGGGTGGCGCACCGCGTGA
>JBDKIJ010000386.1:0-4448 GCA_039797155.1 Gemmatimonadota bacterium
TCACGTTCGTGGTATTCGGCAACACGTTCACTCGGCCGACCGTCGCCACCTGCCGCCCGGCTTCGCTGGTGATCGCCTCGTTCACGGCAATCGTGAATTTCGCGGCCGCGAGCATGGCATCTTGCCGCTGATCCATCGGTGTGGCGCCGGCATGATTCGCGAAGCCGGTAATGGTGACCTCGAACCATCGCAGCCCGACGATCCCTTCCACGACGCCGATCTGTCGACCGACGCGTTCGAGGTTGCCCCCTTGCTCGATGTGCAACTCGAAGTAGCAGGCAATATCGCCACGCTTGCGCACGGCAGTGTCCAACTTGGCGACATCACCACCAATCTTCGCAATCCCTTGGCGCACCGTGAGCCCGGAGCGCGCCACCTTGTCGAGATCGGCGGGGGTCATCAGGCCAACCGCGACCTTGCTGCCAATGGTGCCCCCTTCCTCGTTCTGCCACACCACGACGTCGAGCGGATGCGCGAGCTTGACGCGCTGCGCCTGCAGCGTGCGGGCGACCTCGATGGCCCCGAAGCTGCCGACGGGTCCATCGTAATTGCCGCCATCGGTGACGGAATCGATGTGCGAGCCGATCAGGATCGGCGCTTTCTTGGGGTCCGTGCCTTCGATGCGCGCGTAGATATTTCCGGCCGCGTCGATGCGGGGTGTGAGACCGGCCTCCCGGAAGAGATCGAGGGTGAACGCACGCCCGGCGAGATCGGCGTCAGAGTACGCGACGCGATTGATGCCGGTGGCGGTGCGGCCGATGGCGTCGAACTTGGCGAGCCATCCGTTGAGGCGCGCGCCGTCGACGTGCAGTGGCGCGGTGGTGCGCAGTGCCGGGGAGGCGAAAGCGCCGGCGCGGCCGACGACGGGGAGGGCCGCGAGTGCCGCGGCGTGGTGCAGGAATTCGCGACGTTGCATGTCGAACGGTAAGCAGAATGTCTGGAGATCGTGAGAGTGTGCAAACATCCGTGCGGGGGGTCGCGGCGCAACCGGGGTCCGCTCGCCACTTCGGGGCGGCCGAGCGCGCGCGCTTCGCGCTTTGGCGCGCCGGCGCCGCCCCTGCCAGATGCTCGCTTGCCCCCGGCTGCGCCGCGCCCACCAGACAAGTCCAAGACCTAGACGGCTTGCATGTATCTCAATTGCGATACACAATCATTACATGCCATCCACAATGCTCCACGTCCGCATCGACGACGACCTCAAGACCGGCGCGACCGAGGCGCTCGCGGCGATGGGGCTATCCGTCTCCGATGCGGTCCGCATTCTGTTGACGCGCATCGTGCGCGATCAGGCGTTCCCGCTGGAGCTCAAGGTGCCGAACGCCGAGTCGCGCGCCGCGATGCGCGAGGCCCGCGAGTTGGAGCAGCTGAACGCCACACGAATGGTCGATGGGAGCGCTCCGGCTGGGGAAAGCGAGCATCTGGCAGGGGCGACGCCGGCGCGCCTCCAGCGCGCTCGGCCGCCCCGAAGTGGCGAGCGTCCCCCAGCTGGAGCGCGACCCTCAGCCGAAAAGCCGCGGTAGCTCGGTCCTAATCGAGCTCGCCACCGAAGCGCGTTCGCATCTGCCGCCGGTACAACCACGGGAACACCCTCCACAGCAGCGCCCCGAACTCCGGCAGCCTCTCCATCGGGGTCATCGCCCGGCGCGCATCGATCGCCGCGAGTATCTCCCCCGCCTGCCAATCGGCACTCCGTATCCGCCCCACCGTCGACCGCGCATGCCAAGCCGGCGACCCGTCCGCGCCAAGTGCATGCTGCTCAATCGGGGTCTCAAGGAAGCTCGGATGCACCGTCAGCACGTGCACACCGTCGCGCTCCAGCTCGAAGCGCAGCACCTCGAAATACTGTGTAAGCGCCGCCTTGGACGCGCCATACCCCGCGCGCCCCGGCACCGGCATCCAGCCCGCCATCGAACTCACCGCCACCAGACTCCCGTGCGACGCGTGCAACAGTGGTAGCAGCGCGTGCGTCAAGGCGACCGGCGCATGGTAGTTCACTTCCATGACCTGGCGAATCACTGCCGGATCGGTGCGCTTGGCCGGCGAACGATGCGTGATGCCCGCGTTGTGGATCAGTACATCGAGCCGCCCCACTTCCGCATGAATGCGCGCGGCCAGTTCGTCGCGCGCATCAGCGACGGTGAGATCGCAGGGTATCGCCTGGCACCGCGTACCACCAAGGGCCGCAACACGTGACGCCAGCCCGGTGACGTCACGATCCACCAGCACCACGTCGTCCCCGCGTGCATGACATTGCTGCGTAAGTGCCCACCCGAGCCCGCTCGCTGCTCCGGTGATCAGCACCACACGGGGCGTTGCGGATGACCCATCAACGCTCACGGTCGCCACCCGAGCCCCTGCGCTTCCGCGAACAGCTGAAGGGCTTCACGTGACGTACGCGATGGTTGCCATCCGAACGCCGCACGGAGATGCGCATTGGAGAGCACCGGTCGATACCGGAGAAACCGGACCTGCTCCGGACCGTAGCGCGTGAGGCCGATGCGCTGCCCTACGGCGAGTGCTGCCGTCAGCACCGCTGCCGGGACATGTGCGACCGGCTTGCCGAGGTGATGCCCGATGTCGTCCATCGAAAGCGCGCCATCACCGGCCAAATTGTAGATACCCGTGATCCCCGCCGAGACGCCGTGGGCGATCGCGGCGACGACATCTCCATCCCACACGAACACGAAGGGGGACCGCGCCCCACGTACCGCCAACAGACGCGGCTTATGGAAGAGCGCCGTGATCTGGTTGCGCGTCCCGGCACCCAGTACCGTGCACACACGGAACACCAGCTGCCCGAGCTGCGGTGCCTTGCGTCGATAGATCGCCAGCTGCTCCTCCACCTGCCGCTTGTGATCGGCATAGGAGAATTCCGGGTTCCCGCGTAGCGGCTGCGACTCGTCGATCCACGTCGGATTATCCGCATGGTAGCCATACGCGGCGCCGGAACTCGTCACCGTAATGTGCCGCACACCAGCCGCTACGCACGACGCGAGCACATGCTCCGTCCCCTGGACATCAATGGCATGATCACGTGCGCGATCACCTGATGATTCCATCACGGCCGCGAGGTGCACCACGGCCTCGATGCGTTCGTCGCGGAGCAGCGCCGGCAGGGCACGATCCCGGATATCCATCGTCCGCAGGCGAAACCCGACATCGGCGCGGGCATGCACGTCGAGACCGAGCACGTCATGATCAGCCGCGAAATGCCGGCCGAGCTGCGAGCCGATGTACCCCGCGGCGCCGGTGATCGCGATGCGCCGGCGTATGCCATTGGCTGGCGCATTCACGCGACCGCCGACGACGAGAGCACCGTGCCCTGATCAACCGGCGCGCGCCGTGACCACCACTGGGCGAGCGCCAGCCCCGACACCAGATGCCATACCCCCCAGAACGCCGCGACCAGCATCATGCCGCCGGCTTCGGGGAAGAAGGTGAACAGTACCGCGAGTCCGAGCCCCGTGTTGTGGATTCCCACTTCAATGGTCATCGCGCGACGATCCGCTTCACTAAGCCCCGCGAGGCGCGCCATGCCGTAACCGGTGGCGAGTGCCATCGCATTCTGCGCAATGACGATCCAGAAGAACGTGTCGAATCGTTCGAGGAAGAGCCCGAAATTCGCCGTGAACGCCCCCCCAACAAAGGCGAGGAAGATCAGCGTCGCCACCACGCGCAGCGGCTTGTCGGCGCGTGTCGCGAATCCCGGGAAACGCCGCCCCGCCACCATCCCGGCCACCAACGGCAATACCAACACGCCCAGCACCAGCGCCACAATCCCACCCGCCGGAATGCTGATCGAACGCAACAGCGGGCGCGTGAGTGGATTGAGCCATGCATACAGCGCGAAGTTGAGCGGCATGACCACCGGCGCGAGCACGCTCGACACTGCGGTGAGACTCACCGCCAGCGCGACGTTCCCTCGCGCGAGCCACGTCAGCACATTCGAGAACGAGCCGCTCGGGCACGCCGCCACCAGCATCATCCCGAGTGCGAGCGTCGGATCGATGCGAAAGAGCCACGCCCCCAAACAGGTGAACGCCGGCACCAGCACGTACTGCGCGAGCAATCCCACTATCGACGCCCGCGGCGCCTGCAGCACATGTCGGAACGACTCGGGTCGCAACGACAGCGACACCCCGAACATCATGATCGCCAGCAGGATGTTCAACGAGCGCAGCTGCTCGGGGTCGAAGCGGAGCGGAATGGCGTCCTGCATCAGATACTCCGCCGGAGATCTTTGCGCAGCGCAGCGATATGCCGTTGCACCATCCGCTGGTACGATGCCTTGTGTACGTAGTACCCCATGCGATCCACCGCGAGATATCGATAGCCGCCACGCACGCGCGCATCCACGCCACGCCGCTTGATCGCCTGCAGTGCCTGCGCCGACGCCGCGCCATCCTGCAGCTGCCGGAGATACAGCGCCACGAGCTCTGCCTGCTGAT